>NZ_JBEZJL010000073.1:0-57015 GCF_040651755.1 Actinomadura sp. NPDC048394
CGCATGGCCACCGCCGTCTCCGGCATGAGCAAGGTCATCGGCGAATCCCACGACATCCACCTCGGCGCCGAACGCCAGAACACCGCCATGTGGAGTTCCTGACCCACACCGACAAGCAACACCCTCTGCCCAAGCCCCTCCGCCCGCCCTCCCCCAACTCCTTCACCCGGCCACCCACGTCCCCGGTCACGCCGTCCCCAGATCGCCGCAACGGCCTCGCGACGCACATCACTGGCTCGGCCCCGACCACCGCTCCCGAGCCCGGCGGCGGCTCCATCGGGGCGGCGCCGCTCGAGGTCCATCGCCGGCAGTTCCTACGGTCGCATCGGCGCTAGGAGATCACCTCTCCAACCTTCAGCGCACCCTGACGACCCTAAAGACGCAGGTCGGCGAGGTCGGCCACTGGGACGTCGCGCTGCAGGATGGGCCCAAGACAAAGACCACGCATCAGAACATGATCTGGAAGGGCGGTGCCACGGATTTCGCCATCGCGGACATGCGCATGCCCGCCGAGGCCACCGGCGCCCTTGCCAAGGCCGGCGGCCAGCTCTCCACCGCGATCCACAGCGGCTATACAGAGACGAAGGTCTCCCACGGGTGGTGGCGCTCCCGTGGCGGACGGTCCTGGATCGCCGGGAACGGGGGAGTAGGAGCTGCGGCAGCCGGTGGAGCGAAGGCTGGCAGAACGGATTCGAGCGGCGGCCCGTCCTCCCCAGCTCCGAGCGGCTTTGTGGCGCCTGCGCCTCACAGCGGATCCTCTGGTCCCTCGGTAGTCAGTGGACCCCACTCGGCGACGGCAGTGGCGGCTCTTACCTCGCCGGTACGAGACCGGCATGGACCGCGACCCCGAAATCACCTCCCCCCTTCGTCACCCCCCTTCGTCTGCGCCTGACCCGGGCTGGAAAGGCCGTCGAGCCCAAGCCACTCGGCTAGTCCTGGTGGAGCGGGGTCCTCCCGCCGCTCAACGATGGCGGCTGTAGCCCGAAGCCGCCGTCACGGTCGTCCTCGATGACGGTTAGCCCGGCGCCGCGGGCCCTGCGGGCGAATTCCCGAGGACGGAAGCGTTTCGCTGACGCGGCCAGCCACGGCTCGGCGGCGGGCGCTGAGTGAGGCGCGGGGATTGCCCTCAGGCTCGAAGGGCGGGTCGGCGGCCAGGCCATTGCTGGGCGCTGCGGCGGCGTCGGAACCGGGTGTGCGGGCACGGACATGAAGGGCTCAGGGGGTGCGGCGGAGGTGGGTTAGGAGGTCTTGGTGGCGTTGCCAGTATTCGGGGGAGTAGCCGTCGCCCAGGTGGAACCAAGTGAGGGGAGCGTCGGGAGGGCCTAGGCGTTTGCGGGAGAAGCCCGGTGGGCCGGTGTAGGCGCCGGCGGAGGCGAGGCCGATGGGGGCGGAGGAGCCCATCCAGCGCGGTTCGGTGGTGAGGTCGGGGCGGCCGGGGATCAGCTGTGCGAGCAGCGCGGTCAGGGGGTGGTCCGCCGACAAGAGGTCGATGAAGGACGGTAGCTGGGGGATCGGGGGGTCTTCGTCTTCCGTGTAGCCGATGGTGAGCGTCGTCATCTCGGCGGTGCCGGAGGCCGGGGGGACGAGGGGCGAGAAGTCCGACGTCGCTATCGTCGGGCGGCTGCTTGCTCCAATGGCGATGATGCGGGACGAAGAAGTGGCCGCTGCGTGGACCGTCAGTTCTTCGGGATCCCAGGGATGTTGCAGAGGTTCGGTCAGGCCCCAGCCCTTTGGCGGTTCGCCGGTCAGGAGACGCATCAGCTTCTCGGTGTGCAAGCCGAGGACGGCCGTGGGGGCGTGACGGGCTTGGAAAGTGAGGACGAGTTGGCTTCCGATGGGCGCGGTCGGGGGCGTCGTATAGGTAGGGGCGTAGTCGCGGGCATCAGGGAGCGGAACGAAGGCGGTGCCGTTCCAGTGCATCGGGCGGCCGCTAAGCCCCTCGTAGTAGCCGTCGTCGTGGACAAGCCACTGGGCTTTGGATGCTCGGAGAGGAAGGGTCAATCGGCTGGTGGCGGACGTGACCAGTTGGAGGGTCCGGTTCGTTCGCTCGCATTCGGAGAGGGCCTGGGAGACGGCCGGGGAAAGGGCGACGACAGGGCGGTCGGCCAGCATGACCATGGCCTGGGCGGTGAGGACGTCGGCGCCGCCTGCGGTTTCCGTCATCGAGCCGTCCAGATCGTGCCGTCGAGGGTCTCGGCGCAGCGTTGAGCCAGGTGATCGGCCTCGGGAGAAGCCGTCGCGATATGGATCTCCGTCCACCAGACGGGGGTGGCGGACTCGATTCCGAGGAGGCGCTCGGTTTCGCCTGGGACAGATATCAGGACGGGCTCTTGGACGCGCAGCAGCAGGCGGTCTTCGGCGTCGAAGACGTAATTTCCCGTTACGTGGAGAGGCAGGGAGGCCAGGACTTGAAGATCCAAGGTCGGTTTCTCGGAGGTGAGGACGATCAGTTCGCGGCTCATGAGGCGCTCAAAGAACGGGTGAAGACGTCCGCCGCGATTCGGGTCGCGGCGCCGTGGGTGGGCATGCTGACGCGTTCGGGGGCGATGGCGATACCGGCCGCCAAGTGCCGGTCGAACGGGAGGAGTGTGACGGGGAGCGTGCCGCTGCTGAGGAGATGCGCGGCGCGGTCCAGGTCGGCGTCCGGGTTTGGCGTGTGCGAGACCAGGGCGATGACCGTGCGCTGGAGGAGCGGACCGAAACCGTTCAAGGCCATCCAGTTGAGAGCGGCGCGCGCGCTGAGGGCGCCGTCGGGTGTGCCAGGGGTGACGAACACCTGTGCATGGGCGCCGTGCAGGATCCCGCGTTGCAGCTCGGAGACGAGCCCGCCGCCGCAGTCGATGACGGTGGTCGAGAAGTAACGTCCGAGGCGGCCGGTACCGTGCTGGAAGGTCGCGTGGTCGAGGTCGTCCGCGAGGGCGCCCTTCGGGGCGGCGGGCAGGACGAAGAGGCCTTCAGGAGTCCGGCCGAGGTGGGCGGCGGTCTCCTCCCACGTGCTGGGACGCGCGGCGGCGAGGTCCCGGAGCGAACTGGGCGCGTTGACACCGATGCGCAGCGCCAGGGAACCGAGACCCGGGTCGGCGTCGATCGCGAGGACGCGGTCCGGGCGGTACTGCCGGAGGATCCCCGCGATGAGCGCCGTGATCGTCGACTTGCCGGCGCCGCCGCGGATGCTCGTCACCGCGATCCGGCGGCTCGACGGGACCGGAACGCCGATCTGAGCCGTGAGCTGCGCCAGCTCACGGACCTGCCCGGCGGCCGACGCGCCCATCGCGCGGCGGACCCCGCGTCCGAGCCGCCGCGCCATCGGGTCGCCGTGCGGGTTGCGGCGGACGAGGTCCTGAGGAGCGGGGACGCCGCCGGCCGGCGTGCCGAACCGGTCGGGCACGCCGCTGGGACCGGACGGCCTGACCGGCGCCGATGCGGGAACGCTGTGCGGCGCCATGTCGGAGATCGGCCCGAGCGGAAGGGAACCGGGCGCGTGGCGGGAGTTCCCGTCGGGTGGTGCTGTTTCGGGTGCTTGAGTGGACGGCCCAGGTGGCAGTTGGCCGGGGACCTGGGCGGAGTTCTGCTCGGGTGGCAGTTGGCCGGGCCCGTTGGCGGGGGACTCGAGCGGCAGGGGACCGGGGGCGTGTGAAGGCAGCCCGGGCGGTGGCGGGCCGGGCGTGTGGGCGGACGGCTCGGGCGGCAGGGGACCGGGTGCGTGAGGGGAGTTCTTCTCGGCCGGCGCTGTTTCGGGTGTCTGTGGGGACGGCCCGAGTGACGCCGGGCTGGGTGTGGGGGTGGACGGCTCGAGTGACGCCGGGCTGGGCGCGGGGGTGGACGGCCCGGGTGGCGGCGGGCCGGGCGTGTGGGGCGATGGCCTTAGCGGTGCTGCGCCGCCTACGTCCGGGGTCGTGCCGAACGGCTCCGGTCCGGGTGTGTGAGCAGGTGGCACGGGCGCTGGGGCGCCGGGTGCGTCCGGGGCCTGACCGAAAGGCTCAGGCCCGGGCGCGGCTTGGGGCTGCCCGAAGAGCGCTGCGCTGGGCGTGGGCAGGGATGGCTCGAGGCGTGGGGCCACCGGAGGTGCGGTAGTTGACGGTCCGGACGGTGATGCGGCAGACCCGTGCGCGCGCGGGTCGGGCTGTGGTGCGGCAGGCGGCTGCTCGGATGGAGGGGGGATCGTCCATCCCGATGTCGCCGGAGGGGCGTCTATGGAGTCGGTCGTCCAGGTGGAGGGGTGAGGGTCTGCGGGCGGTGTCGTCTTGCTTGGGGATGCGGGCCGCTCGGCGTTCGTGGGGGCGGATGGCTGGGGCGATGAGTCTCCCGTGTTGGGAAGCGGCTCAACTCGGAGTTCGGCGGTTGTTGGGGGAGAGGAGGACGCCGGTGTTGGTTCGGACGGCGGGGTGACCACCCAACCTGTTGTTGTAGGTGGCGTCGGATGGTCGACGTCTGCGGCGGTGTGGGCCGCCGGTCTGCTGCCAGCGGGTGCGGTGGCCGTCGACGGCGTGGACGGTGGTGCCATGGAGGCGTTGTTTGCCCTGCCATCTGCGGTGATGGGCTGGTTCGCGGGTGCGGGTGACTCGGAGGTTGCGGGCGGCGCCGAGTTGGTGGGGGCGGTCGACGGGTCCGCCTCCGGAGAGACGTCCGCTGCTTCGGAGGGGGCCGTCCCGTCAGCGCTCCTGGAGGAGGGAGCATCCGTTGACGGGGCGGATGCGGAGGGCACTGGGCGCGCGTCGGCGGCCGAGGGCTTGGACGATCCGGGAATGGGTGAGGCCGGTGGGGTGGATTCGGGCGTCCGGTCGGCGGTGGCCGTGGTCTGCGGGTCGGTCGAGGACGAGGCCGGTGGGGTCGAGGGGAGCGTGGCTGCGCGGGAGGTTGCGAGGGCGTGGGGCAAGCGGGGGACGGTGGTGCGGGCGAAGGGGGCTGTGGGGGTGCGGGTGCCGGTGGGCGGGGTGGAAGGGCGGTCCCGCAACGTGCTGGTGACCGAGGGCGAGGAAGAAGATGCGTCCCGTTCCGGGGCGGTGGCCGAGGGCGGGGGCGGTGTTGGGCGTGGGTTTGGGGGGACCAGGCCGGTTTCCAGTGTGCCGAGGTCGCGCAGCACCGTGTGCTGCCAGTCTCGATCGGACACCGAGCCCCTTCCAGCTCCGCATTGATTGGGCGAGACGAGTCTAGACAGGCACAGGCGGGAGATTCCGACCAATTGTGTGTTGCGGCGTCAGACCATGTGTGGACGGGTCACAGGTACAGGCCCGTGGCGCTCTCCGGGGACGTGGGGGCGGCGGTGCGGAGGTCGTCGGCGCGCAGGGTGATGATCTCGGTGTCGGACGGGGAGCCGGACGCGGTGAGGCGTTCGGACTGGGCGGCGACGGCGGCGTCCAGCAGGTTGCGCATGAGGCGGCCGTTGCCGAAGGACGGGCCGCGCGGGGTGTCGCGGAGGACGGCGCGGAGCCGTCCGCGCACGTCCGGGGCGAGGGTGAGGCCTTCGGCGGCGGCGAGGTGCTCGAAGATGGCGGTGAGCTCGTCGTCGGTGTAGTCGGGGAAGGCGATGCGCTTGGGGAAGCGGGACGCCAGGCCGGAGTTCGCGGTGAGGAAGGCGTTCATCTCGCGTTCGTAGCCGGCGGCGATGACGACGAGGTCGCCGCGGTACTCCTCCATGAGCTGGACGAGGGTGGCGACGGCCTCCTGGCCGTAGGCGTCGCCGGCGAGGGAGTAGGCCTCGTCGACGAACAGGACGCCGCCGAGGGCCTGCTCGACGGCGGCGCGGACGCGGGGGGCGGTCTGGCCGAGGTAGGGGCCGATGAGGTCGGCGCGGGACACCTCGACGAGGTGGCCGGACGACAGCAGCCCGAGGTGCCCGTAGACGGACGCGACGAGGCGGGCGACGGTGGTCTTCGCGGTCCCGGGGTTGCCGGTGAAGATCATGTGCCGGGTGGGGACGGTGACCTGCTTGCCGGCGGCGCGGCGCAGTTCGGCGCCGCGGGCCTCGGCGGCGAGGCGGTGCACCTCCTCCTTCACCGCGGAGAGCCCGACGAGGGCGTCGAGTTCGGCGAGCGGGTCGGTGGCGGGGAGGACGCGTCCGGCGCCGCTGAGGCTGTCGGGGATGTCGCCGGGGAGCAGCGCGGCGAGGTCGTCGGGGCCGGGGCGGCGGAGCGCGGTGACGCGGCGGGCCTGCAGGGCGGTGGCGCGCTCGCACAGGTTGCGCATGACGCGGGCGTTGCCGAAGGAGCGGCCGCGCGGGGCGCGGCGGAGCAGCTCGGTGATCTTGTCGAGGGCGGCGGGGTCGGGGGACAGGCCCGCGGCGGCGGCCTGGCCGGTGAAGATCTCGACGAGCTCGGCGTCGGTGAAGTCGGGGAACCGGACGGTGGTGGGGAAGCGGGACGCGAGGCCGGGGTCGGAGGCGATGAAGCGCTGCATCTCGCGCTCGTAGCCGGCGACGATGACGACGAGGTCGTCGCGGTGGTCCTCCATCACCTTGATGAGCTCGGCGATGGCCTCCTGGCCGTAGTCGTCGGACATGCTGGTCTCGGTGAGGGCGTAGGCCTCGTCGATGAACAGGACGCCGCCGACGGCGCTCTGCGCGACGCCGCGGGTCTTGACGGCGGTCTCGCCGACGTAGCGTCCGACGAGGGTGGAGCGGGACGCCTCGACGAGGTGGCCGGACGACAGGACGCCGAGGTCCTTGAAGATGCGGGCGAGGAGGCGGGCGACGACGGTCTTGCCGGTGCCGGGGTCGCCGGTGAAGACCATGTGCCGGGCGGGCGCGGCGGGCGAGGGGAGGCCGGCCTCGCGGCGCAGCTTGGCGGCCTTGGCACCGGCGACGAGCAGTTCGATCTCCGCCTTGACGGTGCGCAGGCCGGTGAGGGCGGCGAGTTCGGCCATGGGGTCGGACGGGGTGCCGGCGGTGTCGAAGGTGGCGGGGACGTCGGCGCGCTTGACGACGAGTTCCTCGCCGGGCGGGGTGTTCGCGCGGACGTTCTCGACGACGATGTCGGCGAGGCGCTGGGCGAGGCGGGCGTTGCGGAGGTTGCGGATCGGCGGCGTCCGGACGAGGAGCTGCCCGGCGGCGGTGAGGGCGCGCTTGTGGGCGCGCGCGCCGCGCTGCTGGAGGGCGCGGTTGAACAGTTCGGCGTATCCGTCGGCGTCGAACGGGTGGGTGCGGACGACCTGGAACCGCAGCGACAGGCCGGGGTTGACCTCGCGGATGCGCTCGTCGCCGCCGGGTTCGCAGAGGGCGACGACGTGGAGGTCGTCGTGGACGTCGAGGGCGCGGTGGAGTTCCTCGACGATGGCCTCGCCGCTGCGGCCGTCGCGGGACATGTCGTCGAGGCCGTCGATGACCATGAGGCGGGTGCCGGCGGCGTCGCGGGCCTCGGTGTAGAGCTGGGTGGTGGCGGAGGAGACCTCCTTGCCGGCGAAGAAGTCGTCGGCGAGCCACAGCGGCGGGTCGACGATGCGGTGCTCGCGGAGCAGCCGGGCGATCTCCTGGGCGGCGTCGCGCTTGCCGGTGCCGTCGGGGCCGACGAGCATCAGCCGGACGGGCCCGCCGGTCTCGGCGATGGTCTCGAGGGCGGCGACGACGTCGGGCTGCCCGACGAGCCCGGAGCCGACCTCGGCGCGGCGGGTGCGGCGGTTCCGGGACGGGGCGGTGCCGACGCCGGCGGCGAGAGGGTTCACCATGCGGCGGCGGGGGGTGAACAGGCGGCGGACGTCGGCGCCGAACTCGCCGACGGGGATCCATTCGGGGTCGGGGATGCGCGGTTCGTTGGGCAGCCCTTGGACACAGCCGGTGAAGCGCATCGCCATGTCGAGCCAGCCGCGGCAGGCGTCGATGGCGCCGGCGCCGAGGGCGCGGCCGAGCCATCCCCATTCGTTGAGGTACCAGGGGTTCGGTTCGAAGGTGTCGCGGTCGCGGGCGAAGCGTTCGAGGAGCTCGCCGTAGCGGTCCTCGGTGAGGACGACGGACAGTTCGGCGGGGACCTGCTTGAGCCCGCCCTGGAGGAGGAGGTGGACGAGCAGGTCGTCGGCGGTCTCGTCGTGCGGGGCGACCTCGCGGAGGTGCTCGTGGACGGGCAGCAGCCCGGAGCAGACCCATTCGAGGTAGCCGATGGGGCCGGCGAGTTCCGGCAGGACGGTGACGATGTCGTCGCTGGCGTGGGCGAGCCACAGGGCGCGCTGCTCGGGGAGCGGGGTCTGGATCCGGAGCGCGGGCGGCGGGTCGTCGTACAGCTTGATGAGGGCCTGGCGGCGCTGCTCGATCGGCTCGAGTCCCTCGAAGACGTCGAGGGACTCGCGGGCGAGCGCGAGGGCGAGGTCCTGGTCGCCGCAGTCCTCGAGCCATTCGAGGGGCTGGAAGGAGCCGCGGCTGACGCCCCAGCCGCCGGCGTCGCGCAGCGGGTCGCGGGGCTCGTTGTGGTACCGGTTGAAGAACTGGTACTGCAGGCGGGAGTGGGTGCCGGCGTTGACGGCTCCGGCGCCGAGGAGGAAGTCGAGGGTGAGGAGCAGTTCCGCGACGACGAGCGGGGCGGGCGCGGTGAGCAGGGAGTGCTCGTCGGTGGTGGCGTCCTTGCAGCGCGGATCGGCGGCGAGCTTGTCGATGCGGGCGCGGATCTCGTCGTACAGGCCGTCCGGGACGCGCCAGGGCCCGTAGGAGTACACGTCGAGGACGGGCTCGTCGGAGACGAGAAGTTCGAGATGTTCCGGCAGCCGCACCCTGTTCCCCCTACAAGCACACGAAACCCGACCGAACAGCCTAGAGCGTCGCGCGCGCCCCCGGCCGCGAAAGCCGCCGGCCGGTGGACCGGCCGAACGGAACAATCAGGCATTTTTCTCGCTAAACGCGATCTATCACTTTGTTCACAAGAGGACGGGGTATCCCAGGCAACGCCCGGCCGGTCAACTGGGTAGGTATCCGAAGATTCGGTTCGCCCGCCGGACCGGCCCATGCTCCTCCGACGCTCAGCGCCGAGCCCGGGAGGCCGTCGGGTGCGGGCGGACGCGCCCGAGCCGTCTCCTGGGAGAACACGTGATCACAAAGCTGCTCGTCGCGAACCGCGGCGAGATCGCCGTACGGGCGTTCCGCGCCGCGTACGAGCTCGGCATCGCCAGCGTCGCCGTCTACGCCCACGAGGACCGGCTGTCGCTGCATCGACAGAAGGCCGACGAGGCGTACGAGATCGGCGAGCACGGCCACCCCGTCCGCGCCTACCTGGACGTCGACGGCATCGTGGAGACGGCGCTGCGGGTCGGCGCCGACGCGGTCTACCCCGGCTACGGGTTCCTGTCGGAGAGCCCGGAGCTGGCGGAGGCGTGCGAGCGCAACGGGATCACGTTCGTCGGCCCGCCGTCGCGGGTGCTGAGCCTGGCCGGCAACAAGATCGAGGCGGTCGCGGCGGCGCGGCGGGCGGGCCTGCCGGTGCTGCGGTCGGCGACGCCGGAGCCCGGGCGGGAGCTGGAGGCGGCCGACGAGGTCGGGTTCCCGCTGTTCGTGAAGGCCGCGGCGGGCGGCGGCGGGCGCGGGCTGCGCCGCGTCGACCACCGCGAGGAGCTGGAGGCCGCCGTGGACACGGCGCGCCGCGAGGCGCAGAGCGCGTTCGGCGACCCGACGGTCTTCCTGGAGCAGGCGGTGGACCGGCCCCGCCACATCGAGGTGCAGGTCCTCGCGGACGGCGCGGGCCACACCGTCCACCTGCGCGAACGCGACTGCTCGGTGCAGCGGCGCCACCAGAAGGTCGTGGAGATCGCACCGGCGCCGCACCTGGACCCGGCGGTCGCCGAGCGGCTGTGCGAGGACGCGGTCAAGTTCGCCCGCGAGATCGGCTACGTCAACGCCGGCACCGTGGAGTTCCTCGTCAACGACCGCGGCGAGCACGTCTTCATCGAGATGAACCCGCGCATCCAGGTCGAGCACACCGTGACCGAGGAGGTCACGGGCGTCGACCTGGTGCAGAGCCAGCTGCGGATCGCGGGCGGCGAGACCCTCTACGACCTCGGCATCTCCCAGCAGGACGTGACGGTCGGCGGGTTCGCGGTGCAGTGCCGGATCACGACCGAGGACCCGGCGAACGGGTTCCGCCCCGACACCGGGAAGATCTCGGCGTACCGGTCGCCGGGCGGCGCCGGGGTCCGCCTCGACACGGGGACGGCGCACGGCGGCGCGATCGTGTCGCCGCACTTCGACTCGCTGCTGGTCAAGCTGACGTGCCGGGGACGGACGTTCGAGGAGGCCGTGCGGCGCGCGCGCAGGGCGGTCGCCGAGTTCCGTATCCGGGGCGTCTCGACGAACATCCCGTTCCTGCAGGCGCTGCTGGACGAGCCGGACTTCCGCAGGGGCGGCGTCACCACGTCCTACATCGCCGACCATCCCGAGCTGCTGACGGCCCGGTCGAGCGGTGACCGTGCGACGCGGCTCGTTCGCTACCTCGCGGACGTCACCGTCAACAAGCCGCACGGCGACGCGCCCACGAACCTGGACCCGGCGACCAAGCTCCCGCCGCTCCAGCACGACGGGCCGTTCCCGCAGGGCTCGCGTGACCACCTTCTGGCTCTCGGCGCGCGCGCGTTCGCCGAGCGGCTGCGCGCACAGAACGCGCTGGCCGTCACCGACACCACGTTCCGGGACGCGCACCAGTCGCTGCTGGCGACCCGCGTACGCACGCACGACCTCGTCGCCGCGGCGCCCTACCTCGGACGCATGACCCCGCAGCTCCTCTCTATAGAGGCGTGGGGCGGCGCCACGTACGACGTCGCGCTCCGCTTCCTGGGCGAGTCCCCTTGGGACAGGCTCGCGGCCATCAGGGAAGCGGCACCGAACCTGTGCATCCAGATGCTTCTGCGCGGCCGCAACACCGTCGGCTACACGCCGTACCCCGACTCGGTGGCGCGCGCGTTCGTCAAGGAGGCCGCGAGTACGGGCGTCGACATCTTCCGCGTGTTCGACGCGCTGAACGACGTCGAGCGCATGCGTCCGGCGATCGACGCGGCGCTCCAGACGCACGCGCTGGTGGAGGGCACCCTCTGCTACACCGGCGACCTGTCGTCCCCGAACGAGCGCCTCTACACGCTCGACTACTACCTGCGTCTCGCCGAGGAGCTGGTGGAGGCGGGCGTCCACATCCTGTGCATCAAGGACATGGCCGGTCTGCTCCGCGCTCCCGCCGCGCGCACACTGGTGAGCGCTCTGCGCGAGCGTTTCGACCTGCCCGTCCACCTCCACACCCACGACACGGCGGGCGGCCAGCTCGGCACCTACATCGCGGCCATCGAAGCCGGTGTCGACGCCGTGGACGGCGCCGCAGCACCGCTCTCCGGCACGACCAGCCAGCCGCCCCTGCAGGCGATCGTCGCGGCGACCGACTTCACCGGCCGCGCCACCGGGATCGACCTCGACGCGCTCACCGTGATGGAGCCCTACTGGGAGGCGGTGCGCAAGCTCTACGCGCCGTTCGAGATGGGCCTGCCGTCGCCGACCGGACGCGTCTACCAGCACGAGATCCCCGGCGGGCAGCTGTCGAACCTGCGGCAGCAGGCCGTCGCGCTCGGCCTCGGCGACCGGTTCGAGGAGATCGAGCGCTGCTACGCCGCGGCCGACCGGATCCTCGGCCGGCTCGTCAAGGTCACCCCGTCGAGCAAGGTCGTCGGCGACCTCGCCCTGCACCTCGTCGCCGCCGGCGCCGACCCGGACGACTTCGCCGAGAACCCCGAGCGCTACGACATCCCCGACAGCGTCATCGGGTTCCTCAACGGCGAGCTAGGCGACCCGCCCGGCGGCTGGCCCGAGCCGTTCCGCACCAAGGCGCTCGCCGGACGCCAGTACACCCCGGCCCGGGCCGAACTGGACGGCGCCGAGGAGAAGGCGCTCGCCGGGGCCCGAAGTCCGCGACACCCTCGACCGGCTGCTGTTCCCAGGGCCCGCGAAGGAGTACCGCGAAGCGCGCGCGGCGTACGGCGACCTGTCGGTCCTGCCGACCGGCGCGTTCCTCTACGGCATGCGCACCGGCCAGGAGGTCGCGTTCGACCTCGAACCGGGCGTGCGCGTGCTGGCCGGGCTCGAAGCGGTCGGCGACATCGACGAGGCGGGCGTCCGGCAGGTCATCTGCACGGTGAACGGCCAGCTCCGCACGCTGTCCGTGCGCGACAAGTCGGTCGCGTCGGACGCGCCGCCGGTGGAGCGCGCCGACCCGGCCGAACCCGGCCACGTCGGCGCGCCGTTCGACGGCTCGGTCACGCTGCGCGTCGCGAAGGGCGACCAGGTGGCGGCGGGCGACACGGTCGCCACGATCGAGGCGATGAAGATGGAGGCCGCGATCACCGCCCCGGTGGCCGGCACCGTCACCCGGCTCGCCGTCCCGGAAGCCACCCCCGTCCAGGCCGGCGACCTCCTGCTCGTCATCGCCTGACGGCGTAGTCCTTCAGCGACGGTTCCAGCAGGTCGAAGGCCTTCTTGGCGGAGTCGGTGAGGGCCGCGGCGATCGCGTCGTGGTCCTCACCGGCGATGGTGCGGCGCAGCGTCTCCTCGAACAGGACGCGGTGGACGCCGATGAGCTGCGCCGACGCGACGCGGACGAGCACGTCGTCCGGGCTCGTGCCGGCCTCCGCGGCGAGGACGGCGGCGAGCGCGTGCTCGCGCTCCTCGTGGAACTCGCGCAGCCGCGCGACCAGCGCCGGGCTCTCGGTGATCATCCGCGCGAAGTCGGCGCCGGAGAAGCCGATGACCGCGTCGTGCCGGTCGACGGCGTCGAGGAACGCGCGGCGCAGCGCGGCGAGCGCGGACTCGCCCCGCGCGCGCTCGGCGACCGTCCGGGCGGGCTGGGCGACGAACTCCTCGTGCAGGTCGAGGGCCAGGTCCTCCTTGCGCGGGAAGTAGTTGGTGACCGTCATCTTCGCGACCTGCGCGGCGGCGGCGACGTCGGCGATGGTCACCCGGTCGAACCCGTGCCGCAGGAACAGGCGCGTCGCCTGGTGCGAGATCGCCTGCCGCGTCTGCTGTTTCTTCATCTCCCGCAAACCCATGCCGTCCATCTTGCCATAGGTCGACCTAAATTTATAGTTGACACACCTATGGAGTCGACCTAAGTTTATGCCGCCGGGCTGCCGGGTACCGAGATCGGGTGACCCGTTCCCTCCCGGCCGGACGAGCAAAGGACACCGCCCTGAACGCCAGCACCCCCCGTGTCGCGTCCCCCGAGCCCGCTCGCGCCGCGTCGACCCGCGGCGCGGCCGCCCGGGGCGCCTCCGCTCGCGGCGCGACCGCGAGCCGCGACCTCGTCGACCCGATGAAGGACTACCTCTCCCGCATCGGCCGGACCCCGCTGCTCACCGCCGAGCAGGAGGTCGAGCTGGCCAAGCGCATCGAGGCCGGGCTGTTCGCGCGCGAACGCCTGGAGACCCTCGGCGACGCCCTGTCCCCGCAGGACCGCGACGACCTCGCCTGGATCGCCGCCGACGGGCGCCGCGCCAAGGAGCACATGGTCGAGGCCAACCTGCGGCTGGTCGTGTCGCTGGCCAAGCGGTACATGGGCCACGGCCTGCCGCTGAACGACCTCGTCCAGGAGGGCAACCTCGGGCTCATCCGCGCCGTGGAGAAGTTCGAGTACCGGCGCGGCCTGAAGTTCTCCACCTACGCCGTCTGGTGGATCAAGCAGGCGATCAGCCGCGCGCTCGCCGACCAGTCCCGGACGATCCGCATCCCGGTGCACGTCGTCGAGGTGCTCAACCGGATGACCCGGATCCGCCGCCGGATGATGCAGGACCTCGGCCGCGAGCCCACCGCGCAGGAGCTGGCCGTCGAGCTGGACGTCACGCCGGAGAAGGTCGAGTGGCTGCGCCGCCAGGCCCGCGAGCCGCTGTCCCTGCAGACCCCGCTCGGCGAGGACGGCGACGGCGAGCTCGGCGACGTCATCGAGGACCCCGAGGGCGGGGACCCGGCCGACGTCGTCGCGTCGTCGATGCTGCGCGGCAAGCTCGACGCCGTGCTGGAGACGCTGACCGAGCGCGAGGCCGGCGTCATCTCGATGCGGTTCGGTCTCGCGGGCGGCGAGCCGAAGACGCTCGAGGAGGTCGGCAAGGTCTACGGCGTGACCCGCGAGCGCATCCGGCAGATCGAGTCCAAGGGGATGCACAAGCTGCGCCACCCGTCCCGCCGCGAGACCCTCGCCGACCTGCTCTCCTGACGCTCAGCGCTCGCCCACCTGGCCGGGCTTGGCGTCGGCCCCGAGCCGTTCGACGAGCCCGTCCAGGAGGCGGCGCAGCAGCTCGGTGAGCCGCTCGCGCTCGTCCTCGTCCAGGTGGTCGAGGAGCGAGTCCTCGTAGGTGAGCAGCCGGTTCACGCTGTCCTCGATCAGCCGGTGGCCGGCGTCGCTCAGCCGCACCGACGACGTCCGGCCGCGCGGGCCGCGCTCGGTCTCCACCAGCCCCGCCCGCTCCGCCCGCGCCACCCGCTGCGTGATCGCGCCCGCCGTGAGCAGCGACGCCTCGCGCAGCTCGCCGGGCGTCATCGCGTACGGCGCGCCGTGCCGGCGCAGCGTGGACAGCAGATCGAGGGTGGCCGTGTCGATGCCGAGCCGGGCCAGCGTGCGGCGCCGCTCGTCGCCGAGCAGCTTCGCCGCGCGCCACACCCGGGTGATGATCCCGATGGACGCGACCGGCGTGCCCGGACGCTCGCGCGCCCACGCCTCCGCGATGGCGTCGACCGGGTCCCCGTGTTTGCGCTCGTCCTCCACGGCGCCTAGTTTAGGACGAAGTTTAGACCTAAACAAAGGAGGTCCCCATGACCCGCAGCGCAGTGGTGACCGGCGGCGGCACCGGCATCGGCCGGGCCGTCGCGGCGGCCCTCGCGGCGGACGGCCTGGACGTCGTCATCACCGGCCGGCGCGAGCAGGTGCTCGCCGAGGCCGCCGCCGGCCTCGGCCCCCGCGTGCGGCCCGCGGTCTTCGACGTGACCGACCCCGGCCGGATCGAAGCCGCGCTCGCCGAGCTGCCCGAGACCGTGGACGTCCTCGTCAACAACGCCGGCGGCAACACCGACACCGGACGGCCCGCGCCGTCCGGGCTCGCCGGCGTCCGCGAGGCCTGGCTCGCCAACCTGGAGACGAACCTGGTCAGCGCCGTCCTCGTCACGACCGCCCTGGAACCGCGGCTCGCCCGCGGCGGCCGCGTGATCAGCATGGGCTCGATCGCGGGCGGCCGCGGCGGCGGATCGTACGGCGCGGCGAAGGCCGGTATGCGCGTCTGGAACGCCGAGCTGGCCGCGCGGCTGGGCGAGCGCGGCATCACCGCCAACGTGATCGCGCCCGGCCTCATCGAGGACACCGAGTTCTTCGGCGACCAGCTGACCGACGAGAGGCGCGCCATGCTGGTCGGGCAGACCGCCACCAAGCGCGCCGGAACCCCGGCGGACGTCGCCGCGCTCGCCGCGTTCCTCGCCTCGCCCGGCGCCGGCCACATCACCGGGCAGGTGCTCCACCTCAACGGCGGCGCCTACATCGGCGCCTGACCGGACTCCCGTCTCCGCCTAGGACGCGCCGGGGTCGAGGAGGAGATCGGACGGGTCGGTGTTGGCGCCGCAGAGCACGACGACGACGCGCTCGCCGGGGGAGGGACGGTACGCGCCGGTGCGGAGGGCCGCGACCGCGGCGGCCGTGCCGTGCTCGACGACCTGCCGGTACTCCTCCCACACGAACCGGCGCGCCTCGATGATCGCGTCGTCGGACACCAGCACCGGCGCCACGCCGGTGCGGGCGGCGACGGCGTACGCGATGTCGCCGAGGCGGGTGGCGCCGAGCGAGTCGGCGGCGACGCCGGAGACCGGGACGTCCACCGGGCGGCCGGCGTGCAGGGCGCGTTCGAGGGTCGGGATGGTCTCCGGTTCGACGCCGACGACGCGGGCGCGGCCTTCGAGGGCGGCGGCGACGCCCGCCATCAGGCCCCCGCCGCCGACGGCGAGGAGCACCGTGTCGACCTCGCCGCCGGTCCGGTCGAGGATCTCCAGGCCGAGGGTGCCCTGCCCGGCGCAGACCTCCGGCTGGTCGTAGGCGTGGCAGAACAGGGCGCCGGTGTCGGCGGCGCGCTTGGTGGCGGCGTCCTGCGCCTCGGCATAGCGGGTGCCGACCTGAACGACGGCGGCGCCGAGCGCGCGCAGCCGCGCGACCTTCACCGCCGGGGCCGTCTCGGGGACGAACACCTCGGCGGGCACGCCGACCTCGGCGGCGGCGTAGGCGAACGCGAGCCCCGCGTTGCCGCCGGACGCGGCGACGACGCCGGTCGCGGGGAGCCGCCCGCCGGCCTTCGCGGCGAGGATGTGGTTGAACGCGCCGCGCGCCTTGAACGACCCGGTGTGCTGGGCCTGCTCCAGCTTCAGCCACATCCGTCCGGCGGGGGCGAGCGGGCCGGGGTCCACCGCGAGCAGCGGCGTCTCGCGGATGCGGCCGGCGACGCGTCCCGCGGCGGCCTCGACGTCCGGAAGCGCGATCACGGGGGGCTCCTTTCCGCGGACGCGGCGCCCGCATCCACTATCAGTACCATCCCGTCCGGTCGCTCCTGGCGCGTGGCGCGTTCCGTGGGGTGCCCGGCGCCTCCGCCCCGGCCGGGGCCGGTCGCTAGCCGCACTAACTAGCCGGGCGTCAAGTAAGTTGCCGCGATACGGTGGAGGCGGGCAGGCCGGCCGGAGGAGAGGCACACCGTGAGCAAGCCGCAGACGCGTCGCAAGGACACCAGGGAACGCATCCTGGACGTCGCGCTGGAGCTGTTCCTCGAACGCGGCTACGACCAGACCTCCCTGCGGGAGATCGCCGAGCGGCTCGACGTGACAAAGGCCGCGCTGTACTACCACTTCCGCACCAAGGAGGACATCCTCGACGCCCTCGTCGGCGGCATCGGCGAGCGGCTCGACGAGCTCATCGCCTGGGCCCGCACCCAGCCGACGACGCTGGAGACCAGGCGGGAGCTGCTGCGCCGCCTCAACGAGGCGCTGGAGGAGTGGGCCCCGGTCTTCCAGTTCCTCCAGGAGAACCAGGCGGCGCTGCGTGACCGGTCCGCGCCGAAGACCTTCCGCGACCGCATGCAGCAGCTCGGCACCCTGCTCACCGACCCCGACAGGCCCGTCCTGGACCGCGTCCGCTCCCTCAGCGCGCTGTTCACCGTCTACTTCGGCACCTTCGCGATCTCCTCCATGGACGGGACGCCCGAGGAGAAGCGCGCCGCGCTGCTGCAGGTCGCCTGGGAGCAGATCGACGCCGCCCACGCCGCCCACTCCCAGTCGTGACCGGCGAGCCGTGACCGCCCGCCCGTGACCGGCCCGTCAGCGGACGGTGCGGGCGCGGTCAGCGGGCGCGGCCAGTCTCCTGAGTGACGGCGGGAAGCACCTCCCGCCCCTGAGAGGGAGTCACTCATGGAGAACACGAAGGTCCTCATCTCCGGCGCGAGCATCGGCGGCCCCGCCCTGGCGTACTGGCTGGACCGCTACGGGTTCGAGGTCACGATCGTCGAGGTCACGCAGGGCCTGCGGGACGGCGGGCAGGCGATCGACGTGCGCGGTCCGGCGCTGGAGGTCGCCGAGCGGATGGGGATCCTCGACCTGATCCGCGAGCGGCGCGTCCAGATGCGCGGGATGTCGATGGTGGACGCCGACGGCAACGAGCTGTACCGCAGCGAGGAGCGCACCATCACCGCCGGCGACTTCGACAGCCCGGACATCGAGATCCTCCGCGACGACCTGTCGCACATCATCGCGGACGCGGCCGGCACCGGCGTCGAGTACCTGTTCGGCGACTCGATCGCCGAACTGGAGCAGGACGACGACGGCGTCCGCGTGACCTTCCGCAGCGGCACCGTCCGGACGTTCGACCTGGTCGTCGGCGCGGACGGCGCGCACTCCAACACGCGGCGGCTCGTCTTCGGGCCGGAGGAGCGGTTCATCTCGCACCTCGGCACCTACCTCGGCGTGTGGACGGCACCGAACTTCCTCGGCCTGGACCGCTGGCAGGTGTTCCACCAGATGCCGGGCAGCGCGTGGGGCGGCGGCGTGATGAGCGTCCGCGACAACGAGGAGGTCCGCGTCTACCTGGGCTTCGAGTCCGAGCAGCCGATCGCGTACGACTACCGCGACACCGCCGCGCAGAAGAAGATCCTCGCGGACGCGCTGGAGGGCGGCGGCTGGGAGCTGCCGCGGCTGCTCGAGACGATGTGGGACGCGCCCGACTTCCACTTCGACGCGATGGCGCAGATCCACATGGACTCCTGGTCGAAGGGCCGGGTCGTCCTGCTCGGCGACGCCGGGTACTGCGGGTCGCCGCTGTCGGGGCAGGGCACCAGCATGGCGATGGTCGGCGCGTACGTCCTCGCCGGCGAGCTGAAGGCGGCGGGCGGCGACCACCGCGCGGCGTTCGCGGCCTACGAGCGGGAGCTGCGCGGGTACGTCGCGGCGAACCAGGAGCTGGCGCTGACGAACAAGGCGCGGGTGGACGCGCAGCGCGACGCCGAGATGGGCAAGGACACCGAGGTCATCGACTTCCAGGACTTCGGCGAGATCGTCAACGCGTTCACCGTGAAGGACTACTGAGCGCCGTGCAGGGCGGCGGCCCGGCCGAGCAGGACGCGGCGTTCGGGCGCGTTGCGGGTGAGCTCCGCGGCGCGCTCGAACTCCGCGCGGGCCTCGGCGGTCCGGCCGAGCCGGGCGAGCAGGTCGCCGCGGACGCCGGGCAGCAGCGGGTAGCCGCGCAGCGCCGGCTCGCCCGCGATGGCGTCGACGAGCCGGAGGCCCGCCTCGGGACCGTCCGCCATCCCGACGGCGACGGCCCGGTTCAGCTCGACGATCGGGGACGGCGCGACCTCCGCGAGGTGCCCGTACAGCGAGGCGATCTGCGCCCAGTCGGTGTCGGCGGCGGTGGCGGCCTGCGCGTGCGAGGCGGCGATCGCGGCCTGCAGGACGTACGGGCCGGGCGGCGCGCCGATCTCGCGGGCGCGCAGCAGCGCGGCGAAGCCGCGGTGGATGAGCAGCCGGTCCCAGAGCGCGCGGTCCTGCTCGTGCAGCGGGACGGGTTCGCCGGACGGCCCGGTGCGGGCCCTGATCCGGGACGCCTGGATCTCCATCAGCGCGACGAGGCCGTGCACCTCCGGCTCCCCGGGCGCGAGGTGGGCGAGGATGCGGCCGAGGCGCAGCGCCTCCTGGCACAGGTCCGTGCGGACCCAGTCGTCGCCGCCGCTCGCCGCGTAGCCCTCGTTGAAGATCAGGTAGACGACCTCCAGCACCGACGACAGCCGGGCGGCCCGGTCGGGGCCCTCCGGCACCTCGAACGGGACGCCGGCCTCCGACAGCGTCCGCTTCGCCCGGACGATCCGCTGCGCGACGGTCGGCTCGGAGGTCAGGAACGCGCGGGCGATCTCCTCGGTGGTGAGGCCGCCGAGCATGCGCAGCGTCATCGCGACCCTGGCCTGCGTGGACAGCACCGGGTGGCAGGCGGTGAAGACGAGCCGGAGGACGTCGTCCTCGATGTGCTCGTCGTCGGCGGCGAGGTCGAACTCGGGCGGCGCCTCCCGCGCCTCGGGCTCCAGGCCGTGCCCGAGCTCCTCGAGCTTGGTCTCCAGCCGCTGCTCGCGGCGGATCCGGTCGATGGCGCGGCGCTTGCCGACGGCCATGAGCCAGGCGCCCGGGTTGTCCGGGACGCCCGACTCGGGCCACTGCTCGAGCGCGGCGACCAGCGCGTCCTGCGCGAGCTCTTCGGCGAGGCCGACGTCGCGCACCAGCCGGGCGAGCCCGGCGATGATGCGGGCGGACTCCAGCCGCCACACCGCGTCGATGCTCGCGTGCACGCCCGACGGGCGTCCGCTGCCGGCGCGCGGGTCGGGGGCGCCGGAGGCGTCCGGGGCGGCGGATGGCGTCACGGTGCCGATGACAGCACCCGCGCCGCCCGCCGCGCAACCCGGACGCCGCCTCCCCGCAGGTCACCGCCTGCCCCGCCGGCCCAGGCCAAGCGCCGGGGTCAGGCGCCCGGGGTCAGGCGCCGGGGACCTCGTCGCCCGGGCCGAAGACCTGCTGGATGACGCCCTCGCCGTCGCCGACGATCTGGAAGAAGCGCTTGGACAGCTCGATCGCCTCCTCCCGGCTGCGCACCTCGACCAGCGCGAAGCCGACCACGATCTCCTTGGCCTCGGCGAACGGGCCGTCGGTGAGGGTGACCTTGCCGCCGGACGCCTTGATGCGGGTGCCGCCGGGCTCGAGGCCGCCGGTCGCCAGCAGCACCCCGGACGCGGACATCTCGGCGATGAACGCGCCCATCTCCGCCATCATCGCCTCGTCGGGCTCGCCCTGGGCCTGGCCGTCGTCGGTGGTCATCATCATGAAGCGCATCGGTGCCTCCGTGGTCCTGCCGGGCCGGGTCCTTCCCGGCCCTCACTGACGCGTCGAGCGGGGGCGGGCCGGATCGACATCCGCCGCGACTTTTTTCGGGATTTTCTTGCCGGCTCGTATCCTGCCAGGTCAGCGCCGGTCCGCCGGCGGCCGACGGGACGAATCACCTGAGAAACGCACGAAACGGTCCGTCCGGGTGCATTGGGCAACGGGCTCGCGGGCGGGTAACTTCTTTGCGGAAGGCACGTCGACGTGCGCCGAGGAGGCGTCCCGTGGGAGACCCGAGAGTCGGACCGGGGGCGTCGCCCGAGGTGTCCGGTATCGATGTTTCCGTCCCGTCCGGCACGGCCGGCCCGACCGTGCTCCGCATGGTCGTCGGCGCGCAGCTGCGCCGGCTCCGCGAGGCCGCCGAGATCTCCACCGAGGCCGCCGGCTACGAGATCCGCGGCTCGCACTCCAAGATCAGCCGGATGGAGCTGGGCCGCGTCGGGTTCAAGGAGCGCGACGTCGCCGACCTGCTCACCCTCTACGGGGTGGACGACCCCGTCCGCCGCGAGGCGCTGCTGGAGCTGGCCGAGCAGGCGAACCGGCCGGGCTGGTGGCAGCGGTACGCCGACGTCGTGCCCGGCTGGTTCGAGCCGTACCTCGGGCTGGAGCAGGGCGCCGTGCTGATCCGGGTGTTCGAGGTCCAGAACGTCCCGGACCTGCTGCAGACCCCGCGCTACGCCCGCGCGCTCATCGCCGCGCGGTACCCGGACGCGAGCGCCGAGGAGGTCGACCGCCGCGTCGAGCTGCGGATGCGCCGCCGGCACGTCCTCGACCGGCCCGAGCCGCCGAAGCTGTGGGCGGTGCTGGACGAGGCCGCGCTGCGCCGCGTCGTCGGCGGCCCCGAGGTGATGCGCGAGCAGCTGCGGCACCTGGTCGAGGTCTCGCGGCTGCCGAACGTCACCGTCCAGGTGCTGCCGTTCGCCTCCGGCGGGCACGCCGTCGAGAGCGGCCCGGTGACCCTGCTCCGGTTCGCCGAGCCGGAGCTCCCGGACGTCGTGTACCTGGAGCAGCTCACCGGCGCCCTGTACCCGGACCGCCCGTCCGACGTCATCCGGTACCGGGACGCACTGAACCGGCTGGGCGTGCAGGCCGAGCCGCCCGCCCGCACCCCCGACCTCATCGCCGACGTCCTGACCCGCGGCGCCGCGGGTCAGGGATAGTGGGGGAATGGGGAACTCGTTCGTCCGGGCCGGGTACGCGTGCACCGATCATTTCCTGGACGTGCCGCTCGACCACGGCGACCCGGCCGGCGGCACGATCCGGATCTATGCGCGGGAGGTCGTCGCGCCTGGGAGGCGTGACGCGGACCTGCCGTGGCTGCTCTATCTGCAGGGCGGGCCGGGCAACAAGTCCCCGCGGCCCGGCGCGATGCCCGCGGCGTGGCTCGCCCGCGCGCTCAAGGAATACCGGGTGCTGCTGCTCGACCAGCGCGGCACCGGACGCAGCACGCCGCTGAACCGGCAGACGCTCCCCGCCGATCCGAAGGCCGCCGCCGGACTCCTGCGGCACTTCCGCGCCGACTCGATCGTCCGCGACGCGGAACTGCTGCGCCGCCACCTGGCCGGGGACCGCCCGTGGAGCGTCCTCGGGCAGAGCTTCGGCGGCTTCTGCACGGTGACGTACCTGTCGATCGCGCCGGAGGGGCTGAGCGAGGCGTTCATCACCGGCGGGCTGCCGAGCCTGACGGCGACGCCCGACGAGTGGTACCGGGCCGCGTACCGGCGGATCGCCGCGGCCAACGAGCGCTACTTCGCGCGCTACCCGGGGGACCAGGACGTCGCGCGCCGCATCGCCGCGCACCTGGACCGGGCCGACGAGCGCCTGCCGGGCGGGGAGCGGCTGACCGTCCGCCGGTTCCAGGGCCTGGGCATCGGGCTCGGTCATTCCGCGCAGTTCGACAACCTGCACTACCTGCTGGAGGAGGCGTTCATCGCCGAGGACCGGCTGTCCGACACGTTCCTGCACGGCGTGAACGCGCTCGTTTCGTTCGCGGCGCAGCCGCTCTACGCGCTCATCCATGAGTCGTCCCTCAGCAACGGGACGGCGTCGAACTGGTCGGCCGCGCGCGTCGTCGAGGAGTTCCCCGAGTTCGCGCCGCAGGCCGAGCCGTTCCGTTTCCTGGGCGAGACGATCTTCCCGTCGTTCTTCGAGGAGGACCCGGCGCTGGTCCCGCTGCGGGAGTGCGCCGATCTGGTCGCGGCGCACGAATGGCCGGCGTTGTACGACCCGGAGCGCCTGGCGTCCACGACCGTCCCGGTGGCGGCGGCGGTCTACTACGACGACATGTACGTGGACCGCGAGATGTCGATGGCGACGGCCGCCGCCATCCCGGGGATCCGGACGTGGGTGACGAGCGAGTACGCGCACAACGGCCTGTCCGCGGACGCGAACGTCCTGGACCGCCTCATCGCCCTCCGCCGCGGCGAGGCCTGACCGTCCGCACACCGGCCAAGGTCGCGCTGGATAGGGCGGCGCGGCGGATGGGACCGCCCACTGGATAGGGCGGCGCGCCGGATGGGGCGGTTGATCTGTCCAGATCATGGCGAAGTACCGGAAATGTTGCGATAAGTACAAGAAACCCGCTCAGCTCTTGTTGTCCAGGTCACGTCCATTGATCATGTGCGGCTATGGGGCAACGGGGGCTCGTCGTCAGGCGCATGGCCGCGGACCGCACGCTGGTGCTGGCCGCGTGCGCCACCGCGCTGTTCGCCACGACCGTCCTCGCGGCCCTCGTCGGCTACGCCGGCTCGGTGACCCGCGAGGGCCTGCAGCGCACGCTCGCCGACGCGACGTTCGCGACGGTCGGCACGACGCTCAGCACCAACGTCCCGGCCGGCGGGCTCGGCACCGCGCAGCGGCAGGTGGACGCCGCGCTCAAGCAGATCTACCGGGACGTCCCGTTATCGGTCTCCATGGGCGTCCGCAGCGACTCCTACACGCTGCCGGGGCAGGAGAAGAGCGAGCACCCGCAGCTCACCGCGTTCGCGACCTACACCGGCATCGACCGGCACGCCCGCCTCGCCCAGGGCCGCTGGCCCTCGCCGGGCGCGGGGACCGGCAAGGACGCCGAGATGGAGGCCGCCCTCCCGGCCGCCGCCGCCCGCTCGATGCACGCCGCCGTCGGCGACGTCCTCACCCTGCACGGCCGCGTCGACAAGAGGTCGGTCGTGCGCGCCCGCGTCGTCGGGCTCTTCGAGGTGCCCCGCCCGGACGACTACTTCTGGCAGGGCGACCAGCTGGTCACCACCGGCGCCGAGCACGGCGACTACACCACCTACGGGCCGCTCGTGGTGCCGCAGGACGTGTTCGCCGCCCGCCTCACCGGCACCGGCGTGGACGTCCGGTGGACGGTCATGCCCGACCTGCGGCACATCGGCACCGGCGACATCGACCCGCTCGGCGGCCGCGCCGCGCGCAGCGGCGCCATCGTCCAGAAGGCCTCCGGCGGCGCCCAGTACACCGTCGTGACGAGCCTGCCGACGCTCGCCGCCCAGCTCGCCGACGCGGTCCGGGTCACCCGCTCCACCATGCTGATCCCGGTGCTCCAGCTGATCCTGCTGGCCGGATGCGCCTGGATGCTCGTCGCCCGGCTGCTCGCCGACCACCGGCGCGGCGAGGTCGCGCTGCTGCGCACCCGCGGCCTCGGCATGCGCCAGCTCGCCCGGCTCGGCGTCGCCGAGGGCGCGCTGATCGTGCTGCCCGCCGCGGTGTGCGGGCCGCTGCTCGCCGGGCCGCTGCTGCACCTCGCCGGCTGGGCGCCCGCGATCCGCGCGTCCGGGCTGCGGCTGGACGCCGGGCCCCTCGCGCCGCTGTGGGGCGTCTCGGTCGCCACCGCGCTCGCCGGCGCCGTCGCGCTGACCGTCCCGACGCTGCGCGGCGCGAACCGCACCTTCGTCGAGGCGCAGGCCGGCATGGGCCGCGCCCGCCGCGGCGGGCTCGTCGGATCGGGCGCCGACCTCGCGCTGCTGCTCGTCGCCGCGCTCGCGATCTGGCAGCTCACCCGGTACGGCGTCGACGGGACCGGCGCGTCCGGCGGCGCGTCCGGCGTCGACCCGGTCATCGTGTCCGGGCCCGCGCTCGGGCTGCTCGCCGGCGCCGTCCTGCTGCTGCGCGTCGTGCCCGTCGCGTCCGGCGCCGCCGAACGCGTCGCCGCGCGCGGCCGCGGCCTCGCCCCCGCGCTCGGCGCCCGGCAGGTCGGCCGCCGCTCGCTGCGCTACGCCGGGCCCGTGCTGCTGCTGGTCATGGCGATCGCGGTCGGGGTGCTGTCGGTCACCACCATGGCGACCTGGCGCCGCTCGCAGACCGACCAGGCCGACTTCCAGAGCGGCAGCGACCTGCGCGTCAGCGCGCCCGTCGGGGTCTTCGCCCCGACCCCGCTCGGCGCCGGCGGCCGGGTCGCGGCGCTGCCCGGCGTCACCTCCGTGACCGGCGCGCTGCGCGTCGAGGGCACCATCGGCACCGCGTCCGCCACCCTCCTCGCGGCCGACACCGCGCGGCTCGGGACGATGCTGCGGATCCGCTCCGACCTGCGGCACGGCCTGGCGCTCGGCGCCCTCGCCGCGGCCCGTCCCGCCACGCCGGGGCTCGCCGTCCCCGGCAGGCCCGCGCGGCTGCTGTTCGACGTGCGGCTGAAGCGGACCGGCCCCGTCCCGCCGCTGCCCGACGGCACCGTCCCGCCGCCGGTCGACGCGTACAAGGCCGAGGCGACCGTCGCCGACGCCCACGGCGTGACGGCCCGCGTCCCGCTCCCCGGCATCCGGCCGGACGGCCGGACCCACACCATCGCGGTCGACACCGCCGCCCTCGCCGGGCCCGGCGGCGTGCTGAGCTACCCGCTGTCGGTGCGCGCCCTGCACTACTCCTACGACGACAACGGCTACAGCGGGCCCATCGACCTCACCCTGGAGCACGTCCGCGGCGAAGGGACCGGCGAAGCCGCGCCGCCCGCCGGAGCCCGGTGGGACGTGTTCGCCGAGCCGACGGACCCCGTCCACCCGTCCCGCCCGAAGCTGGCGAACGGGCCCGGGCTCGCCGAGATCGCGATCCCCGCCAGCCCGCCCGGCGAGGTCGTGTTCGGCAGCCTCCGGCTCGCCAGCGGGACCTCCGTCCACGCGGTGCTCGGCGCCGGCACGCCACCGCCGCACGGCGACCAGAACGTGCACCTCCAGCCGGCCGTGCCGGGCGTCATCACCGCCGCCGCCGCGTCCCGCGCGAAGGTCGGCGTCGGCGCCACCCTCACCCTGAGCACCGTCGACGGCGACCAGCCCGTCAAGGTCATCGGCGTCGTCGACGCGCTGCCCACCACCGCGCCCGATACCCCCGGCATCCTCGTCGACCTGCCCACCCTCGTGGAGAAGCGGCTCGCCTCCGGACGCGCCGGACCCGACAGCACCCGGCCCGGCGAATGGTGGGCGTCCGTCCGCGGCGACCGCACCGGACCCGCCGTCAAGGCCGCCGGCGCGCACCGCGAATGGGGCGAGGTCACCGGCGACCGCGCCGCGCTGCGGTCCCGGCTCCGCGACGCCCCGCTCGGCGCCGCGCTCCAGGGCGCGCTCGTCCTCGGGTTCGGGTCCGCGCTCGCCTTCGCCGTCATCGCGTTCGTGGTGAACGCCGCCGTCACCGCCGGGCAGCGGTCCCGCGAGTTCGCGGTGCTGCGCGCGCTCGGCGTCGGCCCCCGCCAGGTCGCCGGGATGCTCGCCGTCGAGCAGGCGTTCCTGGTCGTGCTCGGCCTCGCCGGCGGCACCGCGCTCGGCCTGCTCGTCGCGCGGCTCGTCGTCCCGCACCTGGTCGTCGGGGTGCAGGCCACCGAGCCGTACCCGCCGGCCGTCCTGATCGTCCAGTGGCCGCTGGTCGCGGCGATGCTCGCCGGGACGGCCGCCGTCCTCGGGCTCGTGCTGCCGCCGGTCATCCGGGTCCTGCGCCGCCGCAACGTCGGCGCCGGACTGCGCGCGGGGGAGGAATGATGCGCCGAGCCCTGCACACCGGCCCCTGGCTCAGGCTGGCCCGCACGCAGTGGGCGCCGCTCGCGGCGCTGGCCGTGCTGGCGCTGGTGAGCGCGCTGCTGGCGGTCGCCGTCCCGGCCGCCACCGCCGCCGGATACGACCGCGACGCCGCCACCACCGTCGGCACCGACGCCGACCTGCAGGTCGTCGGCAGGGCGAAGGGCACCGGCGCGTCCAGCGCCATCCCGAACGTGGGCGCGCTCACCGCCAACGCGTTCACCTGGCAGCAGCTGCTCCCGGGCTCGCTGCGGAACGTCACGGGGCCGCCCGAGGCGTCCGTCGCGCTGGACTCCCCGCAGTCGATCGCCGGCGAGTTCCCCGAACCGCGGGAACTGACCCTCGGCTGGGACCCGGACACCGACCGGCGCATCGACATCGTCGCCGGGCGCCCGCCGGTGAACGAGGTTCCGCTGAACCAGGGCCGCACCACGCCGGAGATCCAGGTGATGGTCGCCGAACGGTACGCCGACGCCATGGGCTACAAGGTCGGCGCCCGGCTCACCCTCTCCGACGAGGACATCCCCGAGCCGCTGCACGTCCGCATCACCGGGTTCTACGCGCCGACGAACCCCCGCGACGCCTACTGGGCGTCGCGCGTCTCCCTGCTGCGGTCCACCGAGCGGATCATCGACCGGGAGGGCACCAAGGCCGCCGTCGGCACCGCGCTGACGGACACGGGCGGCTACACCATGATCGCCGCCGACGCCCGCCGGGGCTTCACCTTCACCTGGCGGTTCCCGGTGCGCACCGGTGCGGTCGACACCGGCCGCGCGCGCACCATCGCCGCCGAGCTCGACTCCTACCGGGCGGCCGTGCAGGGCCACGCCGGGCTGTTCGCCTGCACGGTGGAGACCCCGCTGGAAGCACGGCTGGACGCCTTCCTCGGCCGGCTGCGCACCGCCCAGTCCGTCCTCGGGATGGCGCTGGCCGGGCTCCTCGCCGTCGCCGCCGGGGTGCTGCTGCTCGCCGCCGGCCTCCTCGGCGAACGGCTCCGGCCGCTCCTCGGCACGATGCGCGCCCGCGGCGCGTCGCTCCGCCAGCTCGCCTGGTACGCGGGCGGCCTCACCGCCCTCGGCGTGCTGCCCGCCGCGGCGGCCGGCTACGCCGCCGGTCTCCTCCTGGACGCCGGGCCGCCGCAAACGCGCTCGCTCTACGCGGTCGCCGCGCTGGTCGCGGTCGTCCTCGCGCTGTCCGGCGCGATGGTGCTGCGCGAGCGCGGCGCGGGCCTCGGCTCCGCCGGCGCGCGGCGCGACGACTTCACCGCCGCCCGCCCGTCCCTGCGCCGCCTCGTCCTGGACCTGCTGCTGGTCGTCGTCGCGGTCGCCGGCGTCGTGGTGCTGCGGCAGCGCGGCGGCGCGTCCGGCGGCGACCCGCTCGTCGCCGCCGTCCCCGTGCTGCTCGGCGCCGCGCTCGGCATGCTCGTCCTGCGCGCCTACCCGTACCTGCTGCGCGCCGCCGGCCCGCTGCTGCGCCGCGGCCGCGGCGCCCTCTGGTTCGTCGGCCTCGCGCGCGCCTCCCGGCAGAGCGTGATCGGCGCGCTGCCGCTGGTCATCCTGCTGCTCGCCGCCGCCGTCGCCGGGTTCAGCGCGACCGTGGACGCGGCGCTGCGGCACGGGCAGGTCCGCGCCTCCTTCAGCGTCGTCGGCGGCGACGTCCGCATCGGATCCACCGGCCTCGACCCGAGCGCCGTCGCCAAGGCGCGCGCCGTCCGGGGCGTCACCGCGGTGGTGCCGGCCCGGGTCGTCCAGCAGGTCACCGGGCCGGGCGAGCCGGCGCCGATCACCGTCGTCGGCATCGACCTCGACGCGTACCGCAAGGCGTTCCCCGGCGTCCCCGGCCTCCCGGACGCGCCGAACGGGCAGCTCGTCTCGCCCGGCGCCGCCGGGATCCTCGCTTCGGGGTCCAAGCCGGTGACCCTCAGCAGCCACTACATCGACCCGTTCCGGTTCAAGCCGGACGCGACGATCGACCGGTTCCCGTCCATGGACACCGGATCGGCGTTCGTCGTCGTCCCGTACACGACGTTCGGCTCCAGCAACTACCCGACGGAGCTGTTCGTCCGCGGCGACCACGTCGACGTCGCCGCGCTGCGCAAGGTCCTCGACGCCGCCGCCCCCAAGGGCGCGCCCCGCGACGTGCAGCTCCGCGCGGACGTCCTGCACGGCATGACCGCCGTCCCGATGGTCGACCTCGTGCACCGGACGTTCCGGAACGCGGCGCTGATCGGCGGCGCCTACGGGCTGCTCGCCGTCCTGCTGGTGCTGGTCGTCGGAGCCCGCGCCCGCGGACGGACCGTCGCGCACCTGCGCGTCCTCGGCCTCAACCGGAGGCAGAGCCGCGCCCTCGCGCTCGTCGAGATCGCCCCGGTGCTGCTGTGCGCGGTCGCCGCCGGCTGGGTCCTCGGGCTGCTGCTGCCGGAGATCACCGGGCCGGTCGTCGACCTGCGCCCCTACACGTCCGGGTTCACCGCGACCGGCCACACGCCCGGCGCCGCCGCGCTGCTCGGGCTGCTCGCCGCGCTGCTGCTCGCCGCCGCGGCGGCCCTCGCCGTCGACCGCGCCTTCGACCGCCCGAACCTGGGCGACGTCCTGAGAACGGGGGACTGAGATGAGCGAAGCGAACCAGGGGGCGCGCGGGCCGTCCCCCCGCACGGAGGGGGAGCCTTGGTAGACGCACCGGATCTGGCCGAACTCGAACGCCGCGCCGTCGAACGCGGCCCCGCCTACGGCGAGGGCGCGCACATCGTCTGCGACAACCTCGTCCGCATCTACAAGAGCGAGGGCATCGAGGTCGTCGCGCTCCAGGGCCTGGACCTGCTCGTCGACCCCGGCGAGCTGATCGCCATCGTCGGCGCGTCCGGGTCCGGCAAGTCCACGCTGCTGAACATCCTGTCCGGGCTGGACGTGCCGACCGCCGGCGTCGCCCGCGTCGCCGGCTCCGACCTGCTCACCATGTCGGCGAAGGAGCGGCTCGCGTTCCGCCGCGAGCAGGTCGGGTTCATCTGGCAGCAGACCGCCCGCAACCTGCTGCCGTACCTCACCGCCGCGCAGAACGTCGAGCTGCCGATGCGGTTCGCCGGCCGGTCCCGGCGCGAGCGCGCCACCCGCGCCGCCGACCTGCTCGGCATGCTCGGCGTCGGCGACTGCGCGGGCCGCCGCCCCGCCGAGCTGTCCGGCGGCCAGCAGCAGCGCATCGCGATCGCCGTCGCGGTCGCCAACGAGCCGCACGTCGTCCTCGCCGACGAGCCGACCGGCGAGCTCGACACCGGCACCGCCGCCGAGGTGTTCGCCGCGTTCCGCCGCGTCAACCAGGAGTTCGGCACCACCACGGTGATCGTCACGCACGACGCCGGCGTCTCCGAGCGCGTCGACCGCACCGTCGGCATCCGCGACGGCCGCACCAGCAGCGAGGTCCGCCGCCGCGACGCCTCGGACGGCACCCGCACCGCCGAGGAGTACGCCGTCCTCGACCGGGCCGGACGCGTCCAGCTCCCGCGCGGCTTCACCGAGGCCCTCGACATGCGCGAGCGGGTGCGACTGGCGCTGGAGGACGACCACGTCGGCGTCTGGCCCGACCGGCCCCGCGAGGAGGGCGCATGACCGAGCCGATGGTCGCCGTCGACGGCCTCGTCCGCACCTACCGCGCCGGGAAGGTCGAGGTGCCCGCGCTGCGCGGCGCGTCGTTCCGGGTCGAGCCCGGCGAGCTCGTCGCGATCCGGGGCCGGTCCGGGTCCGGCAAGACCACCCTGCTGAACCTGATCGGCGGCCTCGACACCGCCGACGGCGGCACCGTCCGCGTGGACGGCCGGGAGATCGGCGCCCTGTCCGAGGACGACCTGCTCGCGCTGCGCCGCGACCACATCGGGTTCGTGTTCCAGTCGCACGGCCTGATCCCGGTGCTGTCCGCCGCCGAGAACGTCGAGGTCCCGCTGCGGCTGACCCGGACCGCGCCGGCCGAGCGCGACGAGCGCGTCCGGGTGCTGCTCGCGCTCGTCGGCCTCGCCGACCACGCCGCGCAGCGCCCCTACGAGCTGTCGGGCGGGCAGCAGCAGCGCGTCGCGATCGCCCGCGCGCTCGCCAACCGGCCGCGGCTGCTGCTCGCCGACGAGCCGACCGGCCAGCTCGACTCCGAGACCGCCGCCGCGATCATGCCGCTGCTGCGCGCGATCGTCGCCGGCGAGGGCGTCACCGTGCTGGTCGCCACGCACGACCAGGCGCTGCTGTCGGAGGCCGACCGGGTCCTGAACCTGGAGGACGGCAAGATCACCGAAGCGCCGGTGCCCGCGGCGGGATGAGCCGCCCTCGGCCGGTTGCCGGGGACGGGCCAGGGGCATGATCCCCGGGGAGCGATGGACGGAGGCGCGGCGTGGCGACCGTGGTGCTGGTGGGAACGCTCGATACCAAGGGCGCGGAGTACGCGTGGCTGCGCGACCGGCTCCGCGAGCTGGGCTGCGAGGTCGTCCTCGTGGACGCCGGGGTCGGCGAGCCGGCGCCCGGCGTGGTGGCCGACGTGCCGGCGGAGCGCGTCGCGGAGGCCGGCGGCACGACGATCGCGGTGCTCCGCGACGCGGCGGACCGGGGCGCGGCCGTCACGGCGATGGGCGAGGGCGCGGCGGTCGTCCTCGCCGGGCTGGTCGTGCAGGGCCGGGTCGACGCGGTCCTCGCGGTCGGCGGCAGCGGCGGGTCGTCGATCGCGGCGCGCGCCGTCCGGGACCTGCCGATCGGGCTGCCGAAGCTGATCGTGTCGACGATGGCGGCCGGGGACGTGGCGCCGTACGTCGGCGCGAAGGACGTCACGATGACCTACAGCGTCGTCGACATCGCGGGCGTGAACCGGGTGTCGCGGCTCATCCTCGGGAACGCGGCGGCAGCGGCGGCGGGCATGGCGAAGGCCCGCGCGGACGCGCCGCCGGAGCCCGCGGACGAGCGGCCCCTCGTGGCGGCGTCCATGTTCGGCGTGACGACCCCGGCGGTGGACGCGGCGCGCGAGCGGCTCGGCGACCTCGGCTACGAGGTGCTGGTCTTCCACGCGACCGGCGCCGGAGGACGCGCGCTGGAGGGCCTCGTCGACAGCGGCCTCATCGCGGGCGTCCTCGACCTGACGACGACGGAACTGGCGGACGATCTGGTCGGCGGCGTCCTGTCGGCGGGCCCGGACCGGCTCACCGCCGCAGGACGGCACGGCATCCCGCAGGTCGTCGCGCCGGGCGCGCTCGACATGGTGAACTTCGGCCCGCGCGACACCGTCCCGGAACGGTTCGCCGCCCGGAACCTGTACGTCCACAACCCGACTGTGACGCTGATGCGGACGACCCGCGACGAGATGGAGGAACTCGGACGCCGCGTCGCGGCCAAGCTCGCCGCCGCCACCGGACCGACCGTGCTGTTCGTCCCGCTCGGCGGCGTGTCGGCGCTCGACGCGCCGGACATGCCGTTCCACGACCCGGACGCCGACGCCGCCTGCTTCGCCGCGATGGACGGCGCCGTCCCGACCGAGACCCTGGACGTGAACATCAACGACCCGTCGTTCGGCCGCGCGATGGCCGACCGCCTGCACGAACTCATCACGGAAGGAGCGCGGTGAACCGCCGGACCGTCCTCGAACGCCTGCGCGCGTCGGTCGCGCAGGGCAAGCCGGTGATCGGCGCCGGCGCGGGCACCGGCCTGTCCGCGAAATGCGCGGAGGCCGGCGGCGTCGACCTGATCATCATCTACAACTCGGGCCGCTACCGGATGGCGGGCCGCGGCTCCCTCGCCGGGCTGCTGCCCTACGGGGACGCGAACCAGATCGTCGTCGAGATGGCGTCCGAGGTGCTGCCGGTCGTCCGGGACACCCCGGTCCTCGCGGGCGTGTGCGGCACCGACCCGTTCCGCGTGATGCCCGTCTTCCTCGACCAGCTGAAGGCGATGGGGTTCGCCGGGGTGCAGAACTTCCCGACCGTCGGCCTCTACGACGGCGTGTTCCGGCAGAACCTCGAAGAGACCGGCATGGGCTACGACCTCGAAGTGGAGATGGTCCGGCTCGCCCATGAACGCGACCTCGTCACCGCCCCCTACGTCTTCGACGAGGACTCGGCGCGGGCCATGGCGGAGGCCGGCGCGGACGTCCTCGTCCCGCACGTCGGGCTCACCACCAAGGGCAGCATCGGCGCCGGCACCGCCCTGACGCTGGACGAGGCGGTCGCGAAGGTGCAGGCCATGCGGGACGCGGCCGCCGCGGTCCGCGACAACGTGCTCGTCCTGTGCCACGGCGGCCCCATCGCCGAACCGGACGACGCCGCCTACGTCCTGTCCCGCACGACCGGCGTCGTCGGCTTCTTCGGGGCCTCCTCGGTCGAACGGCTGCCGACCGAGCGGGCCATCACCGAGCAGGTGGCCGCCTTCAAGAACCTGGAGATCTGATGCACGTGACTCCCGGCGACGTGCCCACGATGACCTTCGACTGGGGGTCGATCAAGTGGTTCGTCACCCCGTCGGCCGTCGACGGCGCGGGCAGCACCCTCGGCGAGGTCATCGTCAACCCGGGCAAGGGGCACGCGCGGCACAACCACCCGAACGCGGAGGAGGTCATCTACGTCGTCTCCGGCGAGGCGGAGCAGATGGTGGACGACGGCGCGCCGTTCACGATCCGCGAGGGCGACGCCGTCCACATCCCGAAGGGCGCGTGGCACTCCACCTACAACGCGACGTGGCGCCCGCTGCGGCTGATCGTCACGTACACGCCGGGCGGCGAGGAGAAGGCCCTCGAAGGCGCGCCCGACTTCTGCCTCCACGCGGCCGGGACCGCCCCGGAGTGGCGCCAGGCCTGACCCGCCGCCCCGAGACGCCCCGAGACGCCCCGGGACGCCCCGAGACGCTCCGAACACCCCGAGAGGCCCCGAGACGCCCGGGGGAGCGCTACCCGTCGGCGAAGGAGCAGTCCGCCGGGTCGTCCGGCGGCTGGACCGGGCCGGTGGGGATCTCCAGCGGCGCGGCCTTGACCGTGTAGCCCTTGAGCCAGCGGCCGTCCGGCCCGGCAGCGGCCGGGCTGAACGGCGCGGGTCCGCCGCCCATCTGCTGGCACTGCGCGTCCACCAGGCCCCACGAGAAGCCCATCCGGTCGAACCGGTGGCCGCGCGGCGACTGGTAGAAGGTCAGGTTGGCCCGCTTCTGGTTCGGCGGGATGCCGTGCTCGTCGTCCTGCCGGATGCCGGACACGACCGCGACCGGCCCGGACGCCATCACGTAGTCGACCTTGATCGTCCCCCAGTGGTGGGTGGACGGCCCGCCCGGCTCGTCCGGTGCGAAGTGGTCGAACCGGACCGTCCCGCGGGCGGCGCCCATGACCATCTTGCCGTTGACGAACCTCCACGGTCCGCCATGCGCGTCCACGACGAACCGCCGGTACGGGTACTGCGGGTCGCCGGGGTACTTCAGCCAGGCGTCGCCGGTGACGTGCGACTCCCGCGGGGCCGGGCCGCCGCTCTCTTGCGCCATGGCCGTCCCGCCGCCGACCGCGCCGGCCGCCGCCAGGACGGCCGCCGCGACCGCGATCCTCCGGTGCGACATGTGGGTCTCCCTTCGCCGCGGGCGCCCGTCGCCCGCGTCCCCAACGTCGCAGCCGCCGCGGTGCCCGAGCCTCCCCCGCACGGCCGAAGCCGCTGCCCCTCACGGGTCGACCGGCATCCCCCACGCGGGGGTCACCGGACCTTGCCGCGGACGTAGACCCACGCGCCGTCGTGCCGGACGAAGCGGCTGACCTCGTGCAGCACCCCGTCCCGCCCGCCCGACGTGTAGTGCGCGCGGAACTCCACGATCCCCTTGCCGTCGCCGGGGCCGCCGTCCTCGGTGCGGACGATCTCCAGCCGCGTCCACCGCGTCCCCGGATCGGCCTCGACGCGCTCGGGCCGCGTCGCCGGATGCCAGCTCTCCAGCAGGTACGCCTCGTCCTGGACGGCGAACGCGCTGAACCGCGACCGCATCAGCTCCTCGGCCGTCCGCGCGGCGGCCTCGCCCCGGTGCAGCCGCCCGCAGCATTCCCCGTACGCGGTCCCGGTCCCGCAGGGGCACTTCTTCGCCATGCGGCGATTCTCCCGCAGCGGCGCGGAGGCCCCCGCCTGACGTCGGGCTATTCCGCTTCCTGCCGGGTAAAGGGACGAACATGCACAAAGAGCATGAAGACGACCTCGTCGAGTCGCAGGGGGTGAACGCGGGCGGCCCCGTGGACGCCCCGCCGTCCGGCGCGAAGCCGGACGGCCCCGCCCCCGAGCCGCCGGACCTGCCGCTCACCGCCGGGACGCTCGACGACGAGATGGTCGGGCTGCCCTACCAGAAGCCCGGCTACCCGGGCCAGCAGCGCTCGGTCGACACGAGTTGAGCCGCGCGCGGCCCGCCCGGGCGGGTCCAGGGCGGGCGGGTGCCGGGCGCGCGGCCACCGGTCGCATCGGGCGGGCACCGGGTGCATCGGGCGGGCGGGTGCCGGGCGCGCACCGGCCGGCGCGGGGCGGCCGATGGCCGAGAGCCCGCGCCGGCCGGTGTCGCCCACCCCGGGTCAGCCGCCGATGGACGAGTCCTGCGCGGTCTTCACGATCGCCGCCGCGTCCTCCGGCAGCAGGTACCCGCCGTCGACGGACTGCTGCGCCGCCGCCTGCACCTTGGCCACGTACCCGGCGTGCGTCGGGTACAGCCGGCTCAGCACCGGCTCGGCGACCGGCGGGAACGACGGGTTGGACGGATCGCCCGCGTCGTGCTTGTCCCACCCGTCCGTGTCGCCGTTCCACGGGTCGCGGGCGCCGTAGAGGCCGCAGAAGACCCCGTCGCTGAGGCCCAGGTGCCGCAGCCCGGTGAGCGTGCGGGTCGGCACCGTGATGTCCGGCAGCCGGACGCCGCCCGTCGCGAGCCCGGTGCGCGGGTCGCGCAGCGCCGTGTTCAGCGGCGCGCCGCTCGGCGGCCGCGCCCCGCCGCGCGCCCACGACGCCAGGTGGCGCAGCGCCGCGTTCATCGAGTAGTGGCCCGGACCGTCGTTGAACGGTGCCGTCCCCGCGGTGCAGTCCGCCTGCGGCGCCGCCGACCCGGCCGACTTCTTCAGCGTCGGGTCACCCAGGTCGTAGGCCCACTGGTCGCCGTGCGACGTGCCCGCCAGCTCCCAGTGCACGACGCTGCCGGTGTCCGGCTGCCGCGCCGCCGACGCCAGCGGGACGTCCGTCTCGGTCAGCACCACGAACGTCGGCACCGGCAGGTCCGTGCGGATCCGCGACGGGTTCGGCATCGTCAGCGTGTCCGCCAGCTCGCCGCTGATCGGCGCGCCGACCGCGCTGTTGCTGTGGATCATGAGGCCGTCGTAGACCTTCGCCACCGGCTGCACCGCGTCCGCGTACGTCGTCATGAACCCGGCCGACTGCGACTCGCCGTCCGCCAGCAGCGTCCGCACCTTCAGCCCGCCGAGCGGGTCCGGGCCGTCCGGCGCCCTTAGCGCCCGCCCGGCCTGCGAGAAGATGTCGTAGGAGTACGCGTCGCCCGGGTGGACGAGCGTCCCGTACCGTTCGGGATCCCAGCCCTTCAGGCCGTGGATCTCGCCGAGGCCGCCGTTGACGCCGACCGCCTGCGCCGAGACGCCCACCCACGCGTAGCCCTCGCGCAGCAGTTCGTCCCGCTCGAACCAGTAGTCCGGCGACAGGTCGAGCTGCCCGCTGACGTTCAGCCATTCGACGACGACCGTCCCGTTGAACTTCGCCGGGTCCGTGGGCCGCCGGACGAGCAGCCGGGTCTTGTACGCCGCGCTGCCGGACTCGCGCACGCTCCACCGTCCGTCCGGGCCCCACAGCCCCGCCTTCGCGTACGAGTGGGCGGTGCCGGAGATGAAGTACTCGTTCTCGGTGTAGCCGTACGAGCCGAGGTCCTCGGCGGCGGCGAGGAACGGGAAGCCGTGGCTCCCCGCGGGCGGGACGCTGACGGCCGGGTCGTCCACGTCCGCGCGGGCGGACGGCGACGCGCCGATGAACGCGCCGAAGAGCACCGCCCCCAAGGCCGCGGCGGTGGCCCGCCGTCTCGGGGAGCGCAGGGGAATTCGCACGGTTGCCTCCTGGAAGCACTGGTCGGGGGGAAGCACAGTGTCGGCCGCCGCCCTGCTCCCGGCATCGGGGAAATCGCCAGTCCGCCGCGCGGGCCGGTGATTCTGCCGATGCCGGAGCGCCCGCCGGGCCCCTACGTTCCTGCGCTGACCGGCCCCGAACGGATCGGGGCCCGGCGCAGAAAGAGGCCCGCATGTCCCTCTCCCCGTCCCTCCGGCGGCTCACCGCCGTCGCGTTCGCCGGTGCCGTGAGCGCCGCCGGGCTGGCCACCCTGTCCGCCGCCCCCGCGTCCGCCGCGAGCTGCTCCGACGTCGACGTCGTCTTCGCCCGCGGCAGCGGCGAGCTGCCCGGCCTCGGCATCGTCGGCACGCCGCTCGTCAGCGCCATCAAGGGCGACCTGCCGGGCAAGTCGGTGAGCTCCTACGCGGTGAACTACGCCGCCGACCTCGCGCAGACCAGCGCCGGCCCCGGCGCCACTGACATGAGCAACCATGTCAAGTCCGTCGCCGCCTCCTGTCCGAACACCTCGTTCGTCCTCGGCGGCTACTCGCAGGGCGCGAGCGTCACCGACATCGCGATCGGCATCCCGACCCTGCTCGGCACCGGCGGCACCATCCCGACGAACCTCGCTTCCCGCGTGAAGGCCGTCGTCGTCTACGGCAACCCGCTGCGCCTGTACGGCCAGACCATCAACACCGCCAGCTCCCTCTACGGCCCGAAGGCCAAGGAGTTCTGCAACACCGGCGACCCCGTCTGCGCGAACGGCGTCGACATCTCCGCCCACCTCACCTACGCCACGAACGGCACCGTCCCCCAGGGCGCCCAGTTCGCCGCGGCCAAGATCAACGGCTGACCCCCGCCAGGTGAGCCCCCCGCCACGGCCGGGCGGGGGCTCACCCCTATCCGGTTACGGGCTCCACGAGGACCACAGGGATCTCCCTGGCGGTCTGCTCCTGGTAGGCCCCGTACTCCGGCATGGCCGACACCAGCAGCTTCCACAGCCCGGACGCTCTTCCGTGGTGGCCGGACGTGCCCGGGCGGCGAAGGACCGTCCAGCGGCCTGGACGGTGACGTCGGGGTCGGCGAGCAGGTTCAGGTACCAGGCGGGATGGTGGTCCGACCCCCGATTGGACGCCGCCAGGACGTACCGGTCGCGGTCACGCTCGTAGACCAGCGCGGTGCGTCGCAGTTCGCCGGACCTCCGGCCCCGGGTGGTCAGCAGCAGGTCGTTCACGCCCGGACGAGGCCGACCGCCGGTCTCCTCGAACCGGCGGATGTCCTCGGTGATCCAGGGATCGGGGCTGTCGTGCACCCGCGGCATCACGTCTCCCGGACGCTGACGGCCGCACGGTGGTGCCGGGGCGCATCGACCTCGTCGAGCAAGGCGATCGCGAAGTCCGCATACGAGATCCGGCTGGCCGGGTCCCCGTGGTCGGCGACCGCATACGCGCCGGTGCGCTCGCCGGCGTGGTCGAAGTCCCCGGCGGGAGCCACGTAGGCCCAGTCCAGATCGCAGGCCCTTAGCTCCTCCAGGCCTGCCGCGTGACCGAGGTAGAAGGAGCGGTACTCGTTGGGATATCCGGGCTCGTCCATCAAAGGTGCCCCGGACGCCCCGGGCAGGATCGATGCGAGGCCGACCACCACCAGCCGTCGCACCCCCGCCTTCGCCAAGCCGGTGGCCAGGGCGCGGGACGAGGCGGTGAAGAAGTCGTGCGGCGGCGCCGACAGGTCCGCGGCGGCGCTGATCGCGGCGTCGTGCCCGGCGGCCGCCTGCGCGATGCCGTCCGCGTCGGTGACGTCTCCCGCCACCACCCGCGCGCCGGCGAGGTCGCCGTGGCGTGACGGGTCGCGCACCACGGCGGTGACCCGGTGGCCGCGCCGGTGCGCCTCCGCGACGGCCTGCCGGCCCGCGCGCCCGCCCGCGCCGAAGACCACGATGTTCATGACGAACCGCCTCTCACCAGGGCCGGAGCCCTGCGTGCCCGGCCGGTCCGCCGACGTTAACGAGGGCCGCGGTTCCCTCCGGGATACCGGCTATCGTGGCGCCATGAGGGAACCGCTGCCCGCCGACATGTTCGAGGAGCTGTGCCCGTCCTCGCTCAGCCCGATCCGGTTCGGCGACAAGTGGGCGGGGCTCGTCATCCGCTGCCTCGAAGGCGGGCCGCGCCGCTTCTCCGAACTGCGCGTGCCGCTGAGCCGCGTCACGCCCAAGGTCCTCACCCGGTCGCTGCGCTCCCTCGAACGCGACGGCCTGGTCAAGCGCACCGTCTACGCCGAGGCCACGCCGCACGTGGAGTACGAGCTGACCCCGCTGGGCCGCAGCATGCTCGAACCGATGGCGGCCGCCTGCGCCTGGGCCGAGCACCACTGGGACGAACTGCTCGACGCCCGCGAGTCCTACGACACCGCCACCCACCTGGACCAGGCCGGATAACACCCCGCCCAGGCCCGGATAACGCCCCGACCAGGCCGAACACCGCGCGCGCACCCCGGGAGAACCCTCGCACTGGCGCCCCCGGGGGGACCCCACACACAGGGGAAACTGTAGCGACGTCCGCCGATGGCATCCTTACCGTCACGGGATCCTTCGCCGTGAGCCGCACCGACATGACCACCGACGATAAGGGCAGCGCTGCAGGCTCGGTCGTCGGGTGATGGTGACGACGTGCGGACGCCGGTTGCGGTGCTCGCCAGGCGCCTGCCCGCGCCACCGCCGACCGCCTCCACTTCGGCGAACTTGGTTGTCTGCCTGCCTGTCCCTCAACAGTCGCTGCGGCTCGTCATTGAGGGGCGTCCTGGCGTTGGTCGCGCCCTCGGCGTGATCGGCACAACCCCCGAGGACCACTCGCCGGTTGGGTCTTCGGGGGCTTCTGCCCTCCCCGGTCAGGTCGGCCTCTCGTGCTCCAGGCCCGGGGGACGAGTACCGGGGCGGGAGAGACCATTGTGACCGTGACCAGCTCTCACTATGAGCCGGGCAAGAGCCGCCAAACGCCAGGGCAAGACCGGATCGCCGTGGTGTTGAGCCGCTGCTCGATGTCGATGTGGGCCCCGATCCATTTGATCAGACCGCCGTTCTGGTAGATCGGCGCGGTGCGGACCTCGAAGTGCCGATACTCGCCTTCGGCCGTCGGCAACCGGTACATGTACCAGCAGGGCCGACCTTCCCGGCGCACTGCGTCCTGGGCCCATTTCGTCGCCTCGCGATCATCGGGATGCAGCGCCCGCAGCCGGCCGTTGCCCGCGGAACCCGACAACGGCGACAAGCACGCGTTCCACCCCGCTCGTCTCATTGAGGGGCAACGCTTCGCCGGGTGGCGAGATGTTCGCCGAGGCGGACGTAGGAGCCTCGTATGTTGGGGTGGTGCTGGTGCTGGTGCTGGTGCTGGTGCTGGTGCTGGTGCTTCTTGGACCGGGAGGAGGTGAGGTTCATGAGCGGGACACTGCCCGAAGTGTGGATCTCGGCCGCTGACGGTGATCTGATCCGTGCCGATGCGATCGTGATCCTGCGCATGGACAGGACCGGCCGATTGACCGTGCAGTTACGTGATGAGGCGAAGGTCAGCGTGAGCTTGCTGGAAGGCGCGCCGGGCGGCGGTCATCCGCCCGCCGACTTTCACCGCCGGCTGATCCGGATGATCGCCGAGGCGGCGGATTCCGGCAGCGCGCAGTTGATCAGCGCGCGGCATGTGGACGGTGGGTGGCGCTGGGTCAGTGAGCCCCTGTAGGCGCGTCCGGTCCCGTGCGCGGGGCTCGGGCGGTCAGCCGGGAACGCGGAGGGCGAGGATGGCGACGTCGTCCTCGCCGTTGGGCTCCATGCGTTCGAGGAGCTGGTCGCACAGGTCGGGGAGGGGGAGCCGGGCGAGGTGGGAGCTGTGGCGGCGTAGCCCGGTGAGGCTGTCGGTGAGGTCGGTCCCGCGGGTCTCGATGAGGCCGTCGGTGTAGAGCAGGAGTGTGGACAGTGGCGGCAGTTCTCGGGTGCCGTCGGGGCGGTCGCCGGTGAGGTCGGGGTTGCCGAGCAGCATTCCGTGCTCGTCGAGGAAGGCGGTGCCGCCGTCCTGGGTGATCAGCAGCGGTGGCGGGTGGCCGGCGTTGCACCAGTGCAGACGCCAGTGGCCGCCGGGGGTCTTCTGGACGCGGGCGAACACGGCGGTGGCGAGTTCGGCGTCGCTGACGGCGTCCATCACCGCGTCCAGGCGTTCCAGGACCGCGTTCGGTGACGCGTCCGGGGCCCAGGCCAGGGCCCGCAGCATGTTGCGGACCTGCGCCATGCGGGCCGCGGCGTGCAGGTCGTGGCCGACGATGTCGCCGATGGCCAGCCCGGTGGCGCCGCCGGCCAGGGGGAAGGCGTCGTACCAGTCGCCGCCGACCCATCCGACGTGTGTGGCGGGGACGTACCGGGCCTGGAGTTGCAGGTCGTCGGGTTGGGGGAGGGGGGTGAGGAGGCTGCGCTGCATGGCCTCGGCCGTGTCGCGCTGCGCGGCGAACAGCCGGGCGTTGGCCAGGACGAGGCCGGTGCGGCGCGCGACGTCCTCCACGACGAGCCGGTCGTCGGGGCCGTAGCCGTGTCCGGGACGGGAGTAGCCGAGCGTCAGCGCGCCATAGGTCTCACCGCGGGCCGCCAGCGGAGTGATGATCGCCGTGTGCGCGTCCATGGTCTGGAAGAGTTCGTGCTGGGCGGCGGTCAGCGGCTCATCGGGATACGCGCGGGCGGCGTCGGCGCTGACGACCAAGGTCGTCCCGCCTCGGAGCACGCGCGCGAGCGGGCCGCGCGGGGTCCAGGGGAGCGGTGGGAGCGGGCCCTCCAAGCGGGCGACGTCGGCGGGGGACAGTTCACGATGGGTCGCGGCCGCCCGTTCGATGCGTCCGTCGGGGACGAGCAGGTCGACCTCCGCCCAGTCGCCGAGCGCGGGCACCACCAGCCGGACCAGCCGCTGCAGCACCTCGTCCTCGTCCAGGGTGGACGACAGGACCGTGGTGATCTCGGCGACCAGTTCCAGCCGGGAGTTCGCGCGCCGGACCTGCGCCATCCGGTCGTGGCGTTCCCGCTCGATCCGGTGCCGTCCGGCCGCGTCCTGCAGCACGATGACCGCTCCGGCCACCGTTCCGGTTCCGGCCTCCGGCGAGGCCGCGGCCGGATCATCGGCGTAGATCGGCGCGGACGACCAGGACAGCATCACCGGCCGCCCGTCGCGATGGGTGAACGGGTCGCCGTCGGCGTGCTCGGGGACACCGGTCCGCAGCGCCCGCAGTATGCGGCGGTCCTGCCCCGGAGGGAGATCGCCTTCGGCGGCGCGATGCAGGAACCTGCTCAGCGGGCTTCCCAGCGCCTCCTCCCGGGTGTACCCCAGCAGTTGTCGGGCCCGGGGGTTCCAGGCGGTGATGCGGCCGGCAGCGTTGACGGCCACGACCCCCGAGTTCATCGCCTCGACCAGGCCCGCCTGGTCCGCGCCGGCCCGGCCGTCCGGCTGCCCGCTCATCTGCTCCCCCTGGTCGGATATCAGGAACCTGCCCCCGCGGCGATTCCGAACACCTCTGTCCGGGAGGAGGGAACGCTCCGCCGCCGGATCGCTCCCCGACGGCGTCGCCCCGGCACCGGTGCTCTCCCCTCCAGCGGGCTCAGGAGACGATCAGGGAGACGACGGCGATGACCGCGCAGAGGGCGAGCAGCGCGATGGCCACACCCGCCGCGAGGCCCTTCACCAGGGTCAGGTATTCGTCCTTCATCGTCATCCGCCCCGCATCCGTTCCCATGCTGTTCGGTGAGCGGGGTCGCCACGGGTGCCGGGAGTTCATGGGGTCATGCCGCGGCGCGGTGCTGGACGCCGGCCAGGACGACGAGCCCCGCCTCGTCGCAGAAGGACACCTCGCCCATGTCAAGGACCAGCAGCCGGCCGCTGGACCGCGGCACGCCCACCAGGTGCTCGCGCGGCGCCGGCGCCGCGGCGGCGTCCAACCCGCCGTGCAGCGCGACGATGGTGTGGCCGGGGCGCCGGTGGGCCGGCATCCGCACCTCGGACGGCGCCGCGGCCGGACCGTCGGTGGCGGGTGCGGCGGTCACGAACGTGGTCATCGTTGATCTCCGATCACCGGGCGCCCCGCGGCGGCCCGGGAAGCAGTGATGAGCGGCACGGAATCGTGCGGCTCAGGGTCGGGCGGTGGAGATGTCGCAGGAGGCCAGGATCTCCTCAGGCGGAACATCGCCGCCCGGGGCCGTCGCCTTGGCCAGGGCCTCCTCCGCGGAGGGCCTGGACGTTTCGGACGGTATGACCAGAAGCAGGATCGGCTCCGCGCGCCCGCAGGCGACCGCGACCATGTGATCGAGGTGGGGCAGCCAGCCCACCCTGATGGCCCGCCCCAGCGCCGTGATGCGGAGCGGGACGTGCTGCCAGTCGTCGAAGTCGATGGTCAGCCGGGTGGCCATGCCCAGCCGGTCGGCCAGGGCGATCACCAGCTCGGTGAGCTCGGCCGCCGCGTCGCGCGACCGGGGCCACCAGCCGCCGTCCATGATCCCGCGCCCGGTGTCACCCGGCACCAGCCGAAGCCGGGACATCGTCGGCGGCGGAAGCAGGGCCGGCGGCGGGAGCACGGCCGGCGCGGCCGCGCCGGGAACGTGTACGAGTTGAGTGCTGTGGTGGGCCATCTCGAAGGCCCCAATTCTCGGTCCGGCGAGGACCGGGTCGTGATCCCCGAGAACGGCGCCGACATGGCGGCCCGCGCACGAAGTACTCTCGGCTCCACCAGCCTACGCCACCGGATCCTCCCTGGGCGGGGCATACGCCATGCATCGCATGGCAGGCTCGCGTTCATCGGTGTCTCGCCCATCGCCCGCCGGTGCGGCCCCGCGGGGCGCCGATGAACACCGCGGCGTGCCGGGCGGCCGGCCGGGCCGCACCAGGCCCAGGCGGCTTTGCAGGTCATTGCCCTTGAGCAGGCGCCGCACCGCGTAGCGTGAAGGGTGACGCAGGTTATCCGGGTGCCGATGATCAATCGGCGTTCCGCGACGCGCGGTCGGGGGCCGAGGGGCCGAGGACCGATCGGGGTGCTACGTCGGCGGTGCCACGGCCGCGAGCCTTCGGGGCCCCGAGGCGGTGCGGGCCGCATTCGCCGGTGGACGCTCTGCCGACTCCGTTCGCCCGCGATCTGCGTCGGGATCGGAGTGACATCATGAACACGACGTACACGTCCGAAGGCCATACCGGCACTCATCCGCAGGTGGCGCTGTCGGTGGTGCGCCGGCCCATGTACACGGTCGCAGCCCTGCAAGGCGACCTCGACATGCTGACCGCCCCGGCGCTGCACGACAGGCTTCTGGAGTTGCTGCACCCAGGGCAGCGGATCCTGGTGCTGGACCTGTCACATCTGTGGTTCTGCGATGCGGCCGGGATATCCGTCCTGATCAGTGCCTGGCACGCCGCTCTGGCGCTGGGCGTCTCGATGCGTCTCGCCGCTCCCCGCTCCTACGTCGCGAAGACCCTTGACGACGCCGCCCTGGAGCACGGCCTCGCGACCTACCCGACCCTGGCGCGAGCGCTCAAGCAGCCGGTTCCTCCGGCCCTCGCGCCGGCTGCGGTCTGACCCGCCCACGGGGGCGTCGGACGGCCCGTTGAAAAACGGCCATGCGGACCACTGCCGAACCCCGCGTTCGCCGCCGCTCGGGCCGCCGGCCGTCCCCACGGCATGACGGCCCGTGCTCCCGGCCGGTGCCTCATGGTCGCAGGAGGGGCTTGGCGAGGTGGTCGGCGGTGCCGCCGCGCCATTCGATGAGGAAGAGGGTGGCGTCGTCGCTGGTGATTCCGCCTCTCTCCTGCATGAGTGTGTGGGAGAGGTGGCGCACCATCTGCTGGACGGTCGCGCTGGCGGGGCTGATGCGTTCGAGGGTGGCGATGAGGCGTTGTTCGCCGAATTGTTCTCCGCCGGTGGTGTGCTCTTCTACGAGGCCGTCGGTGTAGGCCAGGACCCGGTCGCCGGGGCGGAGCCGCCGGTGGTTGATCTGGGGTGTCGAGCCGCCGAAGCCGACGGGGAGTGTGCCGTGGCCTTCCAGTGCGCAGATGACCTTGTGGTCGCGGATCAGCATGGGCGCGGGGTGGCCGGCGTTGACCCATTCCAGGTGGCCGGTCCCGATGTTCAGGCGCATCATCTGCGCGGTGACGAAGTGGTCGGGGCCGAACTGGGCGTCGATGGCGGTGTCCATGAACGCGTAGAGCTCGGCGAGGCCGGCTTCGGCGCGTCTTGCGTGCCGGTAGGCGCCCACGGCGACGGTGGCCAGGACCGCGGCGTTCAGACCGTGGCCCATCGCGTCGATCATGGCCAGGTGCAGGACGTCGTCGTTGAGGGCGTAGTCGAGGCTGTCTCCGGCGACGTCGTAGGCGGGTTCGAGGATTCCGGCGACGGCGACCTGCGGGGTCGTCATGGTGAGCGGGGGCAGCAGGGACCATTGGATCTCCGCGGGCACGCTCATCGGCGCGCGCCGCCGCACGCGCAGGAACTGGTCGGTGTAGTTGTTCTTGGTCACCAGCATGTCGGCGACCAGGCCCGCGAGCCGCCGCAGCAGCCGGCGGTCGTCATCGTCGACGCTGTCGAGGGTCAGGGACATCACGCCGATCTCGTCACTGCCGTCCAGCAGCGGCAGGAACATCCGCACACCGTCGGCCTGCCGGTGCTCGACGACGGTCTCGGACAGGAACGCGCGACCGGCCGGAGAATCCGACAATGACAGCGGTTCGCCGTCGGTGAGGCCCCGGCCCGGCAGCGGCACCAGCGTCAGCTGGGCGTAGTCCTGCAACAGGATCGAGATGTCCCGGCCGCCGATCGCGCGGACCTCCTCGGCCACCAGCGGCGCGATGAGCTGGGGCGGCATCTCGTGTGCCCGGTCCAGCAACTGTCCCAGCAGCCGCTCACCGAAACCCTCGCTCCGATCGACGGAGTCCCCGGGTCCAGTTGATCTTCCCACACCCGCCTATGTGCCCCATCGCCGCATTGAAGACTCTAAGTATCCGAGCAAGTTCTCATCGTGATCGGGCCAGCCCCCGGACTTCGACCAGTTCACCGTCGAGATGTGTCGCGCCGCGGACGTCACCCCGACGGCGCGACCAGGGCACCGTCGACGGCATCCGCGCCGCGTCCGCGCTGGTCTGCGCCCGCGGCATGGCCGGACGGCATGGTCGGCCGGTCGCCGCAGACCAGCCCGCCGGCTGACCCGCCGGCCCCGGAGCCGCCGGGCCCCGCGCTGTGATCGGTCGAGGCGGTCGGTTCTGCACATGCCGACGGTGGCCTATCTACCGGCCCGTCCGGCCCCGGGGTACGTGCGGGTAGTCGGAGGATCGGTGCTGGAACGCCAGGACGGCGGGGTTCTGGACGACGCCGTCGCGGATCTCGACGGCCCGCCGGATGGTCTTGTCGGCCTCCCAGGCGGCGGGGCCCCCGAGGACGGTGGCCAGGTGCGGGATCAGGGCCTGGCTGATCTCCCAGGTCGCGGAGTCCCACAGGTAGGAGGGGCTGTGGTCGACGCCGTAGTGGTGGATGTTGTGGCCGACGGTGAACATGGGGTCGGTGAAGGTGGTCGGCCGGGCCCATTCGAAGCCCATGCCCGCGTCGCAGGAGACGTCGACGATGAGGGTGCCGGAGGAGAAGACCGGCAGGTCGTTGTTCGCCGCGAACATCAGCGGTGCGCCGGTGTCCTGCAGGACGCAGTTGACGACGATGTCGTGCCGTGCGAGGAACGCGGCCGTCGCGATCGGGCCGTCGTCGGTGAGGGCACGGGTACAGCCGGGCCGCTCCGGGTCGCGGTCGAAATGGACGATCTGGGCCGAGTGGATGGGCGAGCCGACGGCGCTGACGCCCCGGGCGGTCAGGACGTGGACGTCGTGGACGCCGTGGGCGTTGAGGGCCGTGACCGCGCCCCGGGCGGTCGCCCCGAAGCTGATGACGGCGGCGCGCCGCCGTCTGCCGTAGGCGCCGGTGGATCCGGTGAGGGCCAGCGCGTGCAGGACGGAGCAGTAGCCGGCGAGCTCGTTGTTCTTGTGGAAGACGTGCAGGTTGAACCCACCGTCGGCCGTCCAGTGGTTCATCGCCTCGAACGCGATCAGCGTGAGCCGCCCGTCGATGGCGGCCTGGGTGAGTTCCCGGTCCTGGACGCAGTGCGGCCAGCCCCACAGGATCTGGCCGGGGCGCAGTTCCTTGAGGTCGTGAGGCTGCGGTTTGAGCAGCAGGACGACGTCGCAGTCGGCGATGAGCCGGTCGCGGGGGAGCAGTCCGGCGACCCGGGGAGCGAGTTCCTCATCGGAGATGCCGAAGCCTTCGCCGTAGCCGCGTTCGAGATAGATGCGAGAGCGCAGGCCCGGGCCGATCCGCTGAAGGTGCAGCGGGTGGATCGGCTGCCGATGCTCGTTCTCCTTGGCCGTGCGAGCCAGGACACCCAGGCTCAGACCGGTGCGGGGGTTCAGCGGCGCCACCATGGCGCCAGGGCGGGGTGAGCCGTTCAAGGTCGGCAAGACGTCCCCTCTCGGGGGTGAGCCGGTGGGGCGGGTCAGCCTCAGGGCTGGATGTCGCGGTTCACCGGCTCTTCAGACCATACGCGGTGATTCCGCTGCGGTGGCGTGCACGGCCGCCGCTGCGGCGGACCGTCGGGTGTTGGCCTCGGCGGACCGCTGCTCGGCGGATGGAGCCGGAGAGGTGTAGATCTACCGCAGAACACGGGCGAGCCGGCTCCAGTGCGTCTTGGAGGCATGCGGCAGCGACGAGTGGACCAGGTGCAGGCTGCACGGTGGCCTGCGGCCATATCTCCTCAATGGCCTCCGGCAGCCCCTCGAGCCCATCGCAGCAGGCGATGGGCTCCTCCTGCACGCCTTGGTTGCGGAGTTCGGCCAGCACGTCGCGTTCGCCGTGGCAGTGGATGCCCAGCGCCACGTAGATCGGGCGGTCGGTCACCTGACCTTGACGGATTTGACGTACAGGGCGTCGGTCAGCACGAGCGGGCAGACGCTGTCGAGCGGCCGGGCTCTCCAGGTGGGCGGGCGTGCTTGGGCACGATCTGCGGGGTGAACTCGCCCGCCCGTCCCGCGGAACCTGGATCCGAACCGAGCAGGCCTCGGGTGACACCGTCTTTATCGAGCTGCCATTGCGGTGGTTGCCGGATGGGGCGGTCGGGCGTTCACCCGCTCATGGCCCAGATGCTCGGCCACCTGGCGAGGGCCCCCGGCGCTGTGGCGGGTGCTGCAGGAGCCCTCGTTGGTGACCTGCAGCGCAGGGATGCGGCAAAGTCCTGGCAGTGTTCTTGGCCCGTGGTGTTGCTGTGGACTGGGACAGTGACATTGCCGCCGGAAGCGGGGTGGGTGGAAGGCCGGACGCCGGCTTGCGCGGCCTTTCCCCTGCCGTGGAGGCTTCAGTCGTTGTCAGGCGTGCTGTTGCAGGCCCTCGATGAGGAGGGACAGCAGCCTGGGAGTGTCCTGCGGCCGTTGTTCGGCGGCCACGGCGATGCCGTTGGTGACGCACAGCAGCTCGGCGACCGTGAGGTCGGGGCGGATGGCGGCGTCGTCCTGGGCGCGGCTGAGCAGCTTCGCGGCGGCGTCGCGCATCCCCTGGCAGGATGCGGACAGCTCTGCCTCCGGGTCGCGCGCGGCGTCGAGGACGGATGCGGCCAGGCCACGGTACGTGGTGACGTGGGCGATGAAGGACCACAGCCAGCCGGCCAGCGCGGCTAGGGAATCGGGGGCGTCCATGCTGTCTTCTGCCGCCGTGCGCAGGTCGTCGTAGCGGCCGGCGAGCAGTGCCTGCACGAGGTCCCGGCGGTCGGGAAGTGCCGGTACAAGGTGGCGTTGCCGGCCCCGGCGCGCTTGGCGATGTCGTCCAGGGCCGCGCTGGTGCCCTGCTCGGCGAAGACCTCTGCGGCGGCATAAAGCAGCCGCTCATAGCTGCGTCGGGCGTCGGCGCGCGTCGGCTTGCCGCTGGTCATATCCCTCCTCTGGGCAAGGCATTGCAAAAACGGGGACTTTCCCCGTATTGTCCGGGACTGTCCAGTCCCGCGCAGGCCCCGGCCCGGCAGGGACGCAAGGAACGGCTCGGCTGGCGGGCCGGCATCGCCCTGACCATCATCGTGTCCTGCCAGCTGATGCTGGTCGTGGACTCCTCGATCGTGAACGTCGCGCTGCCGTCCGTCCAGCGCGGCCTGCACTTCTCGCCCACCGGGCTGGCTTGGGTGCCCAGCCTTTACACGCTGGTCTTCGGCGGGCTGCTGCTGGTCGGCGGCCGGGCCGGCGACATCTGGGGACGTCGGCGGATGCTGGTAACGGGCATCGCGGTGTTCTCTGCTGCGTCCCTGGTCGGCGGGTGCGCCACCTCGGCCGGCTGGCTGCTGGCCGCCAGGGCGGTTCAGGGCGCGGGCGGCGCGCTCGCCGGGCCGAGCACGCTGTCGCTGATCGCGGCCAACTTCCCCGAGGGTCAGGCGCGCAACCGGGCATTCGGCGCGTTCTCCATGGTCGCCGGCTTCGGCGTCGCGCTCGGCTACCTGCTCGGCGGCGTCCTCACCGCCGAGCTGTCGTGGCGGTGGGTGATGTTCGTCAACGTGCCGTTCGGCACCGCTGTGATCATGCTCGCCCCTCGCTTCATCAGCGAGCCCGAACGCCACCCGGGCCGGATCGACTGGGCCGGAGCCATCACCTCGACGCTGGGCATGGGCGCGCTCGCCTACGCCTTCATCCGGGTCGGCGAGGCTGGGTGGAGTGACGGCCGGGCGATCGGCGCGTTCGCCGCTGCGGCCGTCCTGACCGGCGCCTTCGTGGCCTGGCAGGCCCGCGCCGCCTACCCGGTCATGCCGCTGCGGCTGTTCGCCGACCGCAACCGGGCGGCCGGGCTGGCGAACATGTTCCTGCTCGCTATCTCCCTCACGGGCACCGTCTACTTCCTCAGCCAGCTCCTTCAGGAGGCCTACGGGATGAGCCCACTGCGCTCCGGCCTGGCCGTGCTCGTCACCGCGTTCGGCATCGCCTCCAGGAACGCCGCCGCCCACCCCCGGCCCGGCCTGTCCCCGGTGCAGCAGTCCCGGAACGTCCTCGCGCACGGCATCGCGGCCGGCTTCACTCTCGCCACCATCTTCTGCGGCTGCGCGCTCGTGCTCGCCATCACCGCGATCCAGTCGCAGGGCCCCCGCCAGAATGCCGCATAACCAGTCCGGCGACCTCGCCGCAAGCCCAACAGTGACGCCCCTCAGCGGAACCGTCCCGTAACCGCCAAGCGCAAGGCGAGAGACCCAGGCCCGCCGATGACATCCTGGGCAGCAGGCTCTGCTGGTGCTGGTCCACCTGCGCAAGGGCGAGACCTTCGCAGAGCTCGGGGCCGGGTTCGGGGTGTCGACGAGTACGGCTTGGCGGTATGTCGAGGAGGCGGTGGCGCTGCTGTCGGCGCGGTCGCCGAAGCTGACGGCGGCGTTGCGCAAGGCAAGGAGGACGGGCTGCACCTGCTGGTGCTGGTGCTGGACGGGACGCTCATCGCCACCGACCGGGTGCGGGCCGACCGGCCGTATCAAGGCGCCGAGGCCTCGGTGGTCATCACCCCGTACACGGGACGCAACAAGCCTGAGTCCCAAAGGCAGGCCAACCGCTCGCACGCCAAGCTCCGCGGACCCGGCGAACGCGCGAACGCCCAGCTGAAGTCGTGGAAGCTGCTCCGCAAGCTCCGCTGCAGCCCCTCCAAGGCCGGCCACCTGGTCAAGGCCATCGCCGTCCTACAGAACTACGAGATCACCCGAGGATGAAAAAGGGTCAGTGATCGGCAGTGATCGCGATGATCTTCAATCAGTTCAGTCGTCCGCCGGCCCTCAGCTGTGACTGGTAGGTCTCGAGCATCTTGTCTGCGATGACAGGCCAGGCGTAGCTTCGCGCGTTCTCGGCTCCGGCCGCGCCCATGCGAGTGCGGATACCGGGGTTGTCGAGGAGCGAATAGAGGGCGTTGCTGAAAGCTGCCGCATCGCCGGGTGGCACGAGGATGCCGGTCGTTCCGTCGCGGACGTGCTCGCGCAGGCCGCCGACCGCGGACGCGATGACGGGGACACCGCAGGCGGCTGCTTCGAGGGCAGCCGTGCCGAAAGGCTCGTAGTGCGGTGCACAGACAAAGACATCAGCAGAACGTAGGAGTTCGGGCACGCGTCCGTGCGTTATCCGGCCGAGAAATTCGATTCTATTGTCTGCTCCGTGGCGCTGGGCGAGCACGCGAAGGTCCTGCACCGCGGGGTCCGTCGGGAGGTCATCGCGGGGTGGGCCTCCGGCGATGAGGAGTTCGGCATCGGCCGCTCTGGGGAGCCGGGCGAAGGCGTTGATCACCGTATGCACACCTTTGCGAGTGACCAGTCGTCCGGCGGTGACGACGCGCAGCCGACCGTTGCGGGCCAAGGCTGAGCCCTGGGGTGTGAAACGGGTCAGGTTCACTCCGACCGGAATGACGGTGATCTTGGAATGCGGGACGCCGTTTGCGCGGGTCAGGTAGCCGACTTCCTCCGGCGTCAAAGCGACGATGGCGTCCGCGACCTGGGCAACAGTGCGTTCGGATCCGACTCTCTCTCTCTCTCTCTCGATGATCGGTTGTGGCGGCTTCGGGATGATAGGCGATCCGTTCCAGGCCCAATGCGTGGAAGGTGGTGACCACAGGGATCGCTGTGCGGCGTGCTCCGGCGAGGGCTGCGATGCCGCTCATCCAGTAGTGCGCGTGGACCAGATCGGGTGGTTCCTCTTGCCAGCGCAGGGCCAGTTGGTCGCCGAAGTCGCCCATCAGCGGCGCCAGGTCCTCCTTGGGGAGTTGGCGGGCGGGCCCGGCGGGAACGTGGATCACCTCCGCACCGGGAGCGAACCGGACCCGCTCGGGCTGGTTCGACGATGTGCGGCGGGTGAACACCGTGACCCGGTGGCCACGGGACGCCAACTCGAGGGAGAGTTCACGGACGTAAACGTTCTGCCCTCCTGAGTCTGTGCTGCCGATGTCCTCGGCCAGAGGGCTGGCGTGCTCCGATACTTGGGCGATGTGCAGCGGGGAATCGGGCATGCCGGGAGTATCTCCCACCGTTCTCACTCCCGTCACTCCTGCCCCGGCCCGCTTCGCGTGGACAAAGGCACCGGTGTTCACAGAGACTCGACCCATGGTGAACCCGATGGATGATGCGATCGAGTCCGGCTCCGGCGCGTCGGCGGGTCGGGACATCCATCAGCATGGGCAGTTCGTCGCGGGACGCGACACCCATATCGGGACGATGAGCATCCATTATCACCAGCCGGAGGTGCCGCAGCCCAGGGGGCCTGTGAGTCGGCTGCGCCGCAGGGGGACGACGTTCATCGGCCGGGCCGCGGAGCGCGCGAGCCTGCGCGAGTGGATGGACTACGACCGCAATCCGTTCCCGTTGGCGAACGTTCTCAACGGCCCTGGAAGCGGAAAGACCTCGCTTGCGCTCCAGGTGGCGCGGGATGTCGCTCCCTCCTATCCAGGTGGACAGCTGTTTCTGGAGCTGAGCCAGGCCGGACTGCCGGAGTTGGATGTCTCCGAAGCGGTCTTCCGGCTGCTGCTACAGCTCGGGGTCGCCGAGAGCCGGATCCCCGGGAGCCTCGCGGGCCGAATCGAAGTCTTCCATGCTGAACTGCGCAAACCGACGCTGCTCGTGCTCGACAGTGTGACATCGGCCCAACAGGTTATGGACTTGCTGCCGAGCCGGGCCGACTGTGGAGTGCTCATGACGTCCCGGCGCAGTTTCTCAGAGTTGGAGGACATCCGGGAAATGGATCTGGGCAGCATGACTGATGACGAGGCATATGCCCTGCTGGAAGCCCGTATCGGCGCCGACCGGGTCGCCGCCGATCCGGACGCCGCGCGCAAGATCATCCAATTGTGCGGCGGGCTGCCGCTCGCTCTGCACATGGCCGGAGCGCAGCTGACGAAACCCGCTAACAGGCGGCTGCCACTGGCGAGGTTCGCCGACCGGCTCGCGGCCGAGCGGCTGGACCTGCTCAAGACCGACCACCTGGACCTGCGAACCAGCTTTCGGTCAGCTACCGGGAACTCAGCCCGGAGGCCGCGCGGCATTTCCGGCTTCTCAGCCTGATCGCGGTTCCCGACTTCGGGGACGCCTTGGCGGCGGCCGTCGACGGCACAGCGGCGTGGGAGGACACGCTCGCCGAGTTGTTCAACACGCATCTGATCGAACCCGTCGGGCAGGATCGGGCGCGCTTCCACGATCTCGTCAAGGTGTTCGCACAGGAGAGAGCCGAGAACGAGGACACCCGGACCGAGCGCGAAGCCGCAGTGGACAGGGCGATGGCATGGGCCCTCGATGCCGCCGCCGGCTGGGGACGGCATATCGGTGTCGACGGCCGCCGAACCGCGGACGGTGACGCGTATGCGACGGCCCTGCAGGGTCTGGACAACGAGTACGCGACGTTGATGGCCATCGTCAGGCAAGCGACCGTCATCGGACGCCATGACGTTCCGTGGCGCGTCATCTCGAACCTGGCGGGCTTCTTCGAGGTCCGCGGGCACTGGGCGGACTGGCTGGAAGGCGCGGAACTCGCCATCGAATCCGCCTCCAGGCTCGATGACCCAGAGGCGCTGGGTGTTGCGCGGCACATGCGCTCTTGGCCTTTGCGGGAAAACCGCCGGCTCACTGAGGCCATTGAGGAGAGCGTGGCGGCACTGAGCCTGCTCCGGGCCGTTCCTGCGGCAGAGGTATCGTGTGCCGACGTCCTGTCCCATCTGGGCACGCTGTATCGCGAGACGCACCGGTACGATGAGGCGGAGAATTGTCTTCAGTTGGCAGTGGAGATCTTCCGCTCCGCCGCGGACGCCCATGGTGAGGGCCTCGTCCTGCGCACGCTGGGGCATGTCCAGTTCTGGCGCCGAGATCTCGACGATGCCGCCGCGACTCTGACCAGAGCGGTGGACTTGCTGCGCTCGGTTGGTGATCGGGCGGCCGAGGGGTGGTCGCACAACAACCTGACCTCGGTGCGGGGCGCGCAGTGGCGCTACGCCGAGGCCGAGCGCCACCACCATCAGGCACTGGACCTCTTCGAGCAGATCGAGCATCGGCAGGGGCAGGCCTGGGCCCACAATCACATGGGCCGGATCCTGCGGCAATACGGCCGTACCGGCGAAGCCGTGGAACACAACCGCAAGGCCCTCGAGGTGTTCGGGGAGATCGGCGACCTGTACGGCGAGGGATGGGCCCTCCTGCATCTCGGCGCGGCGCTTCAGGACGTTGACCATTTGCGGAGCGCCCAGCAGATCTTCGCCGCGATGAACGTCCCGGAACACGAGGGGCTCGGGGCGTCTTTGATGTGGCAAGGACGCTTCCGCGCCGACGCCACGGCGCTCAATGAGGCCATCGGCCACTTCGAGGTCGTCGGCAGCCTCACCGGCCACGGGAACGCACTGCGCGAGCGGGCCGACATCGAACGCGCCACAGGAGACCATCAGATGGCCGCGCGCTCCTACGAGGAGGCACTGACTTACCTGCGGCGGGCCGCCGATCCGCATGGGGAGGCCCTGGCGCTCTTCGGCCTCGCCGAAATCGATCCGGCAGGCGGGCATGCCACGGTGGCCGAGGCCATCATGACGCACCTCGGTCTGCCGAACCCCTGAAAGCCGTCGACCCGTCCAAGAGAGGACTCCCATGGAACCCGTCACTTTGGCCGCTGCCGCGGTGGGTGCGCTCGTCCCGTATCTCGGCCAGATCGCCGGCGGTGGACTTGCGCGTCTGGGAGAGGCCGCGTCCGACGGCGCATCCCAGCGAATCGCCGAACTCTACAAGGCGATCCGGGGCCGTATCGCTGGTGCCCACTACGAAGAGGCCGTCCTGGACGGTGCCGAGGCTCAACCCGACAACGAAGGCCGAAGGACCGCGCTGCAAAACGTCATTGCCGAACTGATCGAGGCCGATCCCGACTTCGCGACGCGCCTCGAACGGCTCGTCGAAGAGCTCAAGGCCGTCGATGCGCGCCACCTCCAGGTCGCCGACTCCGGAGCGGTCGCCGGAGGCGACTTCCACCAGTCCGGGACCTACGTCGCCGGCCGCGACCTGCGCATCGGCGACGTACCGTAGCACGCTCCGCTGCTCGGCGGACGAACGCCGCGCGCTCACCCGATCATGATCAGCGAGCCGAAGAGGTGCGGAAGCAGCGGGACACCTCGGGCCGGGAGCCCTGTGCCTGCCGAGAATCACGTCGGTGCAGGCGAGAGGCATAGGAGGTGGTGGGCTCCGACGCGAAGCTTGGTCAGTTGCAGAGCAGACGACGGCGCGGCGTTCGGTGCGGGATGACGAATGGTTGTGCTCTTGCGATCGGCCTACCTGACCGTGGCGAACACGTTCGCGGTGCTGCGCCTTCTCCCGGATCGGGAGAGGTCACCGCCGGCAGCGAGTCGACGACCAGCCTGCTGGGCGCCGCCGCCCGCACCCTCGCCGACGACCAAGACCTGGCCGACCGGCTCCGCGCCGACCCCGACCAGATCGAGGCGTTCGTAGAAGAGACACTGCGGCTGCACAGCCCGTTCCGCGGCCACTTCCGCGTCACCACCCGCGACACCGAACTCGGCGGCGTGCACCTTCCCGCCCGATCCCGCCTGATGCTGCTGTGGGGCGCGGTCAACCGCGACCCCGCCGCCTACCCTGCCCCCACACCCTCGACCTGCACGGACCCGCGATCAAATCGCACACCGCGTTCGGCCGCGGCATCCACTTCTGCATCGGCGCCCACCTGGCCCGCCTGGAAACCGTCCTGGCCGTGCGCACCCTCCTGGATCAGGGCGCCTTCCACGCCACCTCACCCGCGCCCAGTACGTGCCCAGCCTCGTGATCCGCCGCCTCACCCACCTCAACCTGGCCTTCGCCCCCTCCAACGCCGGATGACCCCGCCACCATCACGAATAGGGGATCTGGCCCCTGAGCCACTGGCCGGACGCCGATCAAGCATCACAGTGCCGATCCTCCTTGCGGGTCGGCCGCCGCGGCCGCTCACCGCGCTCGAGCCGGCTCCATGCCGTCAAAGTGTGCCAACGACCCGGTGCACGGGGACTCGTTGCCGCCCTCGACCGCGAGGTTCTCGGTGCTGCTCAATCTCATCAACACCGAACCGCCCGGGGACACAGGGGTTGCCGGAACTCATCGAGAAACGTCGCCGGCAGGTGTGTACAGAACTTTGGGTGCGGCATTCCCCTGCCGGACGGCAAGAGACGCGTCCGCGGTCGGCTGCTGGGCCTGTCAGGTGCCGTTCACCTCGAGCACTACCTGCGCGACGAGCTTGCTCGCCGCGTCGACGGGCTCACCGAGGGAGCCCTCGACTGGGTCCGTGCGGACGTCGTCCATCAGCGCGCTGTCTTCGAGGTGGAGTTCATGGCGAAATGGCGAATCGGTGTCAGACAAGTCCTGGCGTACTCCGCTCAGACGCTTCTGGAACCGACGCCTGCCCTGTTCGGCGAGGCCACGAACGGTGAGCGCGCCCGGACCTTTGAGGCGGACAACGAGCTGCCAGAGCACGCCGCCGGGGTCGCGGACGCAACTGATCTGGACCTTGGGGGACAGGGTCCGGTGCTCGGCCTTCCTGTCGATCTCCGCCTGGGCGACCATCGCCTGCGCCGACCGGTCGGCGTGCCCCTCGGAGCGATGGGCCGCGATCCAGGTGCCGAGCGCGGTGGGGAAGGAGGCCACGGCCATGATCGCCTGGACGGCGTCGAAGGTGCTCACGGGAGAAACGTACGAGCGGCACCCTGCCCGACACGCTGCATTCGCCGGAGTCCGCATAGAACGTCCGACCAGGAGGGGAGGACGGTCAGAAGGGTGCCCCATAGCCGATGACGTCGAAGTCGAGGGCTGATCTGTACGCGGCGATCCACCGTGACCACCGCCACTTGACCACACCGACGCACCCTTCCTCACCGGTCGAACGCTCTGGGCTGCCTGCGAGCACTTGATCGGTACGATGATCTCCTCTAGACAGGGCGTTCGTGGATGAGAACATGACCTCTGTGCTGGCGGCCTTCATAGGAGTGGTCGGCGCCCTCGGCGGAACACTCATGGGCGCTTGGATGCAACGAAGAGCCACCCTGGAACAGATCGCCGCGCAAGAGAGGGCCGAGCAGCGCGGTCAACTTCGCGCCGACCGCAGCGCGTCCTATGCGGAGGTCATGGACGCCTCCGAACGGTTCATTGCTTCCCTCGATGACATCGTGGCAGCCCGGCGTGAGTCCGCAGGTCCGCAGGGCCCGACCAGCGGCTGGGGGCAGATGCGCGAGGAGAGCCGGACGGCCATGAGGAGGCTCCGCCGCGCGATATGGAACGTGAGGGTGGCCGGACCGGAGGACATGGCCGACCTCGCAAAAGAGCTCTACGACGTGAACATGCATCGCTTCAAGATCGCGTTCGACGAAACCCTCACCTTTGCGGAGATGGACGAGCAACTCCGCCACGAGAACTCCGAGTTCCGGCGGATGCGCTCACGCTTCGTCGCAGGTGCCCAGCGCATACTCGGCAACGGTGGAGGGCCTTCCCCCTGAAGTGTGGACACCCTGAAGCCTGGATCATGGGTCCAGGGGAAGGAGGTGTCTTTGATGGCGCTGAAGCACTATCCGGAGGA
>NZ_JBEZJL010000074.1:0-55706 GCF_040651755.1 Actinomadura sp. NPDC048394
GGCGCGGCGCGGGGGCGCGCGGGCGGCGGCGCGGCGCGGCGGCGGCGGCGCGGCGCGGGGGCGCGCGGGCGGCGGCGCGGGGGTCAGGCCAGCTTGCCGAACATCTCGCGGATGTCGGCGACCAGGAGGTCGGGGGCGTCGTGGGCGGCCCAGTGGCCGCCGCGGTCGTACTCGTTCCAGTGGACGATGTTGGTGTGGTCGCGTTCGGCGAAGCGGCGCAGGGGGCGGAAGTCGTAGGCGAACGAGGCGAGCCCGATCGGGAACGTGGTCGGTCCGGTCGCCTTCTCCTCGTGGGCGTTCTCGTAGTAGAAGCGCGCGGATGAGGCGGCCGTGTTGGTGAACCAGTAGATCGACGCGCTGGTCAGGATGGTGTCCGGGTCGGGGACGCCGCCGAGGAGCTGGCCGATCCAGGCGAGCTGGCCGGACGGGGAGTCGGCGAGCGCGTGCGCGAGGGTCTGCGGCTGCGCCTGCTGCGCGCGGTCGTGGACGGCGTGCTCGACGAACTGCTGCAGGAACTGCAGGTACTGCATGTCCTCGGGGCTGAGGCCCTCGAACTCGGCGGGGTCGCCGGACGGGAACGAGAAGATCTGGTTGACGTGGACGCCGATGACGGCGTCGGGGTGGCGGCGTCCGATCTCGGGGCTGACGATGGCGCCGGCGTCGTTGCCGTGGGCGCCGTAGCGGTCGTAGCCGAGGCGGCGCATCAGCTCGTGCCAGGCGTCGGCGGTGCGGGCGGCGCCCCAGCCCTTCTCGATGGTGTGGCCGGAGAAGCCGAACCCGGGCAGGGACGGGATCACGACGTGGAAGGCGGTGGACGGGTCGGCGCCGTGTGCGCGCGGGTCGGTGAGCGGGCCGATCAGGTCGAGGTACTCGGCGAAGGTGTTGGGCCAGCCGTGCGTGAGGATCAGCGGCGTGGCGTCCGGCTCCGGGGAGCGGACGTGCGCGAAGTGCACGAGCTGGCCGTCGATCTCGGTGGTGAACTGCGGGACGGCGTTGAGCCGCGCCTCGTGGGCCCGCCAGTCGTACTCGTCGCGCCAGCGGGCGACGAGGTCGCGGACGAACGAGACGGGCACGCCGTACTCCCAGCCGGGCTGCACGGGGCCGGTCGGCCGCCCGGTGGTGACCTGGTCGCGGGGGAGCTCGTCGGCGAACCGGACGCGGGCCAGCCGGTCGCGGAGGTCGTCCAGGTCGGCCTGCGGGATCTCGGCGCGGAACGGCCTGATCTCGGTGTTCGCGCTGCTCTCAGCCATGGTGAACGGCCCCTTTCGATGGTGTCGCACTACGCCCACTATAGCAGAACGAAACATTCCGTTCCAAGACAGAGCCGGGCGGGTTGGAACTTCCAACCCGGAAGCGAGCCGAGTTGGAGAGCACAACCCGGCAGGTCAACCGGCTTGTCTACTCGTGAGTAGTTTGAGGGGAGCCGTTGAGGTTACTTTTGCTCGCATGCGCCGGATCCTGGTTGTCGCATTGGCCCTGTCCCTCGTCCTCGCGGCCTGCACGAGCAAGGGCGGCGGCGGCAAGGGCGGCGGCGAGGGCGGGAAGCGGCCCGCGACGGTCGACGGGATCGCGACCGCCGCCGGCACCCACAAGGAGAAGATCGACGTGGGCACGCCCGGGCACCGGGAGTACCTGCTGCACATCCCGGCCAAGGTGGCGGACGGGAAGTGGAAGGACGGCAAGCCCGCCGACAGGCCCGCCCTGGTGCTCGCGCTGCACGGCGGCCTCGCCAACATGAACAAGATGGAGTCGCTGACCGGCTTCGACAAGATCTCGGACGACAAGGGCTTCGTGGTCGCCTACCCGGACGGGTTCATGACGACCTGGAACGCCGGGAGCTGCTGCGGCGCCGCGAAGATCGGCAACATCGACGACGTCGGGTTCCTGAGCAAGCTGATCGACAAGCTGACCGGCGCCGGGCTCGCCGACCCGGACCGGGTGTTCGTCACCGGCTTCTCCAACGGCGCGGGCATGGCGTACAAGCTGGCCTGCGAGAAGCCCGGCAAGGTCGCCGCGATCGGGGTGGTCGAGGGGTCGCTGGTCACCAAGTGCGACCCGGACCGCCCGGTGTCGGCGATGATCTTCCACGGGACGGCGGACCGCAGCGTCCCGTTCAACGGCGGCGGGAACCGCGACTTCAACGACAAGCGGCCGTTCCCGCCCGTGTCGCAGGCGGTGGACTTCTGGCGGAAACTGGCGAAGCTGCCGAAGCCGCACGAGGACGTGAAGGCGCTCAGCGGCAACACCGACTGCCAGGGGACGGGCAAGGGCGCGCAGGGCGTCGAGGTGACGTTCTGCAAGATCCAGGGCGGGACGCACGCGTGGCCGGCGGAGGCGAGTGAGATGCTGTGGAGGTTCTTCGACGCGCATCCCCGCAAGGGCTGACGGGGCTGACCGGGGCCTGACCGGGGCTGACCGGCGCGCCGGAGGCCGCTCACCGCACCCCGGGCGGTATGTGAGAGCTTTTCACATTTACCGCTATTGTGGCAGTGTGGCACACATGAACCTCCGGGACCGCTACGACGCCGCGACCGCCGGCCTTGAGGCGCCGTTCGCCGTCGTCGACCTCGCGGCCTTCCGCGCCAACGCCGCCGACCTGGTGCGCCGCGCCGCCGGCAAGCCCGTCAGGATCGCGAGCAAGTCGGTGCGCTGCCGCGCCCTCCTGGAGGAGGCGCTCGCCATGGACGGCTTCGCCGGGATCATGGCGTTCACCCTTCCCGAGGCGCTCTGGCTCGCCCGGCAGGGCACCTGCGACGACATCCTCGTCGCCTACCCGACCGCCGACCGCACCGCGATCGCCGAGCTCGCCGCCGACCCCGCCGCCGCCCGCGCGATCACCCTGATGGTCGACTGCCCCGAGCACCTCGACCTCATCGAGGACGCCGCCGGCGACGCCCGCATCCGGATCTGCGTCGACATCGACGCCTCCTACCGGCCCCTCGGTGGCCGCGTCCGGATCGGCGCGCTGCGCTCCCCGCTGCGCACCCCCGCCGACGTCGCCGCGTTCGCCGAGCGGATCCTCAAGCGGCCCGGCCTGCACCTGGTCGGGCTGATGGCCTACGAGTCGCAGATCGCCGGCGTCGGCGACCTGCCGCCCGGGCGGCCCGCGCGCGGCCGCGTCATCCGCGCCATGCAGCAGCGGTCCCGGATGGAGCTGGCCCGGCGGCGCGCCGCGATCGTCAAGGCCGTCCGCGACCTGACCGAACTGGAGTTCGTCAACGGCGGCGGCACCGGCAGCGTGGAGAAGACCGCCGCCGAGCGCGCCGTCACCGAGATCGCCGCGGGCTCCGGGCTCTACCAGCCGCACCTGTTCGACTACTACTCCAACTTCACCGGACGGCCCGCCGCGCTGTTCGCGCTGCCCGTCGTCCGCCGGCCCGCCCCCGGCGTCGCGACCTGCCTCGGCGGCGGCTACCTCGCCTCCGGCCCCGCCGACGACGTCCGGCTCCCCCGCCCCTACCTGCCCTCCGGGCTGTCCTTCGACCCGAACGAGGGCGCGGGCGAGGTGCAGACGCCGCTGCTCGGCCGCACCGCCGACGACCTGCGGATCGGCGACCGGGTCTGGTTCCGGCACACCAAGGCCGGCGAGCTGTGCGAGCGGTTCGCCGACCTGCACCTCATCGACGGCGACCGGTTCGTCCGGACCGTCCCGACCTACCGGGGTGAGGGGCGGACGTTCCTCTAGGCGCGTGCCCCGCCCCGCCACCGGCTAGGTTGGCGGTATGAGCGACGCTCCGTTGATCAGTGTGCGCGGCGAGGCGGTGCTGGAGGCCGAGCCGGAGATCGCCCGGCTGTCGGTGCACGTCCAGTCGCAGGAGCCGGACCGGCGCACCGCGCTGGACCGGCTCACCGAGCGCAACCGTGCCGCGCTCGACCTGATCGGCTCCTACGGCGACGCGGTGGAGAAGACGGAGACGGGCGGGCTCGTCATCACGCCGCTGGTGAAGTACCGGCGCCGGGAGGGCGACATCCGCGCCTACCAGGGCACCGTCCTGATCAAGGTGACGGTCGCCGACTTCACCGTGCTCGGCGAGCTGGTCACCCGGCTCGGCGACCTCGAACGGACCCGGGTGGACGGCCCCGACTGGGACCTGCGCCGCGACAGCGACGTCTTCCGGCGGGCCGCCGAGCATGCCGCGCACGAGGCCGTCGCGCGCGCCCGCCGGTACGCGGGGGCGCTCGGCGCGCGGCTCACCGGCCTGGTCGAGCTGTCCGACGAGGGCCTCGGACGCGACGAGGGCATGGCGCGGCCGGTCACCCTGGCGGGCGCGTTCGCCGGCGCCGCCGACGCGGGCGAGCCCGAGCCGATCGACCTGGAGCCGGAGACGCAGATCGTCCGCGCCGCCGTCGAGGCCCGCTTCACCGCCACCGCACCCGACCTCGGCTGACCGCCGCGCTGAACGGGTCCGGGCCCGCCGACGTACTGGTGGGCGTGGAGGCATCCGGCTGCGGCGAGTACCGGCCCGGCCTCGGCGTCTACGCCCTCGGGCGGCTCGCCGGGGCCGAGGCCGAGGCGCTGTCCGCGCACCTGCGCGGCTGCCCGCCGTGCCGCGCCGAGCTGGCCGAGCTGCGCGGCGTCGCCGAGCTCCTCGCCCGAACGGCCCGCGCCGCCGGCCGCCACCGGCGCGCGGGCCGGGCCGCCCGGGCGCGCGAAAGCGAAGGCGCCGGCCGCGGGTCGCGGTCCGGCGCCTCCGTCATCGGCGGTTTCAGCGGCGCCTGCGCTTACGGCGCCACAGGACGAGGACGGTCAGGGTGACCGCGGCGGCGGCGCCCGCGTACACGACGCGCTTGTCGAGCTGACCGGGCTCGCCGTCCTCGCCCTCGGGCCGCACCATCGCGTTCACGGCCTGGACGAGCTGCCCGGCCTCCTCCTTTATCCGCTCGGTGCCCTTGTGCGCGAGGTTCTTCGGGTTGACCCGCTCGGCCAGCTCGTCGATCGTGCGGGCGAGTTCCAGGCGGGTGCGCTCGATCTCCCGCTCCAGCGCCTCCGGGTCGCGGTCAGCCATGCCGTTGTCCTTGTCGTGTCGAGCGAAGCATGATCCGAACAGTGTTGCAGGTCTTCCCGCCGGACGCCCGCCGGACCCCGGGCGGTACCGTTGGATCCACCATCCGAGCGAAAGGCGGCACAGGGTGTCAGAGCGGCTAGAGCCGGGCGACGTCGCCCCCGATTTCGAGCTTCCGGACGCCGACGCGTCCCCGGTCTCGCTGGCCTCGTTCCGCGGCAGGCGGGTGATCCTGTACTTCTACCCGGCGGCCATGACCCCCGGCTGCACCAAGGAGTCCGTCGACTTCCAGGGCAGCCTGGCCGAGCTGGAGGCGGCGGGCGTCGCCGTCGTCGGCGTCTCCCCCGACAAGCCCGCCAAGCTCGCGAAGTTCCGCGAGAAGGAGGGCCTGACCTTCCCGCTGCTGTCCGACCCGGACGCCGAGGTCCTGCAGGCGTACGGCGCCTACGGGGAGAAGAAGCTGTACGGCAAGGTCGTCGTCGGCGTGATCCGCTCGACGTTCATCATCGACGCCGACGGCAAGATCGAGAAGGCGTACTACAACGTGAAGGCCACCGGCCACGTGGAGCGCCTCCGCCGCGACCTGGCGGTCTGACCCTCCGTCGGGTGTCGCCCTTATGGAAGCCGTCCTAGGGGCGACACGCCGCGACTCGGCGCCGGATGGGTGCGGGCGGGGGGACTCGAACCCCCACGGTGTCTCCACCAACAGGACCTAAACCTGCCGCGTATGCCTACTTCGCCACGCCCGCGCATGCTCCGTGCAGGAGCGTGCTCAGCTTAGCGTCCTGGCTGGTCGGCATGTCGGCGGATTACCGGCGGCCCGCCCCATCGACGGCGTTGCCGGGCGCAACTCGGCGAATCGCCGCACCCGTCCTCACGTTTCCGCAGGCAAGCGCGCGAGAACCGCGGCGGGACGCGGCGTAACCTGGCGCAATCGCGGCGACACGCTCCCGCAACGGCTCCTGCCTAGCGTCCTTGCACGTCGGCAAGGCCGGACGCGGGAGGTGCGATGGCGGTCGTGGAACGTAACACACCGGCAACTGCCGGAACATGCGGGGGCAACGGCGTCCGCCTAACGTCCCCGCACATGACTGCGACCAGGCCGTGGAAGGCAGCGGCGGCGGGAGCACGGGCCCGGGCGGCGGGGGCACAGGCCGGGGCGGACGTGCGGCGGGTCCGGGACCTGCTGCGGTCGGCGGTCCTGCGCGGCGCCTACCCCGGCGGCCAGCTGCCCGGCGAGCCCGAGCTGATGGCCGCGCACGGCGTGACGCGGGCGACGGTCCGCGAGGCGCTCGCGCTGTTGCGGACCGAGGGGCTCGTCGAGCGGCGGCAGGGCGTCGGCACCCACGCGGTCGCGGAGGCGGTGCTCGCCCCGCTCGCGGAGGCGCACGGCGCGGCCGACCCCGGCGCGGGCAGCGTGTTCGACCGGCGGATGCGGCCGCGCGTGCTGGACCGTTCCGTCATCCCGCTGCCGGCGGTCGCCGCCGACCGGCTCGGCGCCCGGGCCGGAGAACCGTGCCTGCGCCTGGAGTACGTCGCGCTGCTCGGCGACGAACCGGTGGCCATGGCGACCAACTACGTGCTGTTCCCCGAGGCGGAGCGCCTCCGCGACGTTCCGTTCGTCTCGGACTGGTACGCGCTGCTCGCCGAGGCGGGGCTGCCCCTGGGCGAGTCGGAGTTCGTCCTCGGCTGCCTGCCCGCCGACGCCGCCACGGCCGGGCTGCTCGGCCTCGCCGAGGGGGCGCCGGTCGTGACCATGGAGCAGGTCATCCGCGCGCCCGGCGGCCGCCCCTTCGACCTCGCGCACATCCACCACAGGGGCGACCGGTTCCTGCTGGTCTCCCGCCTTCCGCGCGCGTCCGCGCCCCGCTGACCCACCTTTTCATCGCGAAGATCCCGGCGACCGGCCCCGCGCTCGCGGCGCGGAGGGACGGCCGGCCGCGGCATGCCCTCAAGGAGAACCATGGAGACACCCCTCACCCTGACCGAGGCCGCCGAGGCGCTGCGCGCCGGCGCGGTGACGAGCGTCCGGCTGACCGAGGAGGCCCTCGCCGCCGCCGACCGGCACGACGGCGACCTCGGCACCTACCTGGCGCGCTTCGACGACTACGCCCTGGAGCAGGCCGAACGCGCCGACCGGGAGCTGGCCGAAGGGATCGACCGCGGCCCGCTGCAGGGCGTCCCGTTCGGCGTCAAGGACATCATCGCGATGGCCGAGGGGCCGACGACGGCGCAGAGCCTCGTCCTCGACCGGGCCTGGGCGCAGGGACGGGACGCGCCGGTGGTGTCCCGGCTGAAGGAGGCGGGCGCGGTGATCACCGGCAAGGTCACCACGATGGAGTTCGCGTGCGGGATGCCCGACCCGTCCAAGCCGTTCCCGATGCCGCGCAACCCGTGGGACACCGCGACGTGGCCGGGCGGCTCCAGCTCCGGGACGGGCAACGGCGTCGCCGCCGGGCTGTTCTTCGCCGGGCTCGGCACGGACACGGCGGGCAGCATCCGCATCCCGTCGGCGTTCTGCGGGGTCACCGGGCTGATGCCGACGTTCGGCCGGGTGCCGAAGTCGGGCGTGGCGCCGCTCGGCTACAGCCTCGACCACGTCGGCCCGCTGGCCCGCAGCGCCCGCGACTGCGCCGCCGTCCTGGACGTCATCGCGGGACCGCACGCGAGCGACCCCGACAGCGTCGGCGTGCCGTACGGCGGGCCGGAGTTCGACGGGTCGCTGGAGGGCGTGCGGGTCGGGGTCGTGCGGGCCGGGCACTTCCCCGACGAGGCCGATCCCGCGCTCGCCCCCGCCTTCGACGCGGCGCTCGGCGTCCTCACCGGGCTCGGCGCGACGCTCGTGGACGCCGAGCTGCCGTTCTGGACGGAGATGCTCACCGCCAACCTCGTCACGATGTGCGCGGAGGCGTTCGCCTACCACCGCAACGACCTGGTGGAACGCTGGGGCGACTACTTCGCGGCGACCCGCCTCATGCTGGCGCGGGGCGCGCTCGTCACCGGCGCCGACTACGTCCAGGCGCAGCGGGTGCGGCGGGTCGCGCAGGACGCGGTGGCGCGGATGTTCGACGACGTCGACGTGATCGTCTGCCCCACGGCGGCGATCGGCGCGCCGCGCTACGAGGAGCTGACCGACGAGGCGGGCCGGATCGACGTCGAGGGCCTGTTCCGCACGATCTTCACCCAGTACTGGGACTGCGTCGGGAACCCCGTGCTGGCCGCCCCGATGGGCGCGACCGCCGCCGGGCTGCCGCTGTCGATCCAGTTCGCCGGCCCGGCGTTCGGGGAGGCGGGCGTGCTGCGCGCGGCGGACGCGTTCCAGCAGGTCACCGACTGGCACCGCCGCGTCCCCGCCCTCGTCGCCGCCTGACCGCCCCGGCGACCCGCCGCACAGCCGCCGTCCCGCCCGGAGCGACCGGGCGTTGCGAACCCTGGAGGAACCTTGACCGAGAACGTCCTGAGCGCCGCGCCGCCCGCCGACGACCCGCGCGTCATCGCGGAGGTGGGCCTGATGATGTCCCGTGCCGCGCTGCCGCTGTCGGCGTCCGAGCTGGCGGAGCTCGCCGCCTCCTACCCGCTCCAGCAGGCGGGGGTGGACGCCCTCTACGCGGTCCCTGAGGCCCGGTACGCCGACCCGGCCCTGCGCTTCCGGGCCGACGCCCGCATGGCCGACTGGGCCGCCTGAGCCGCACAGGGAAAGGGCCCCCGCGTCCTGCGGGGGCCCTTTCGCGTGCCGTCGCGATCGCCGGGTGGCGGGCGGTCAATTCGCCGGCTCCGCGGCGGCGGTCTCCTGGCCCTCGCGGGCGTCGGCCGGGGCCGGGGCGGGGCGCCGGTAGAGGACGCCCACCAGCACGGCGGTGACGGCGAGGACGACCGCGGCGGACAGCAGCGCGGTGTGCAGGCCGTCCACGAACGCGGCCTGCGCCTGCCGCATCACCTGGGGGCCGGCGTGCGCCGCCATCGCCAGGGACGTCCGGGCGTGCTCGGCGACCGGCCCGGGCAGGCCGGTGGTGTCGAGGTTCGAGCGGTAGCCGGACTGCAGGACGCTGCCGAGGACCGCGATGCCGAGGGCGCCGCCGAGCTCGCGGGCCAGGTCGTTCATCGCCGACCCGACGCCCTGCTTCTCGGCCGGGAGCGCGTCGGTGATGGACGCGGTGGCGGGCGTCATGGCGAGGCCCATCCCGGCGCCGAGCGGGATGAGGCCGCCCAGCATGACCCAGTAGCTGGTGCCGGTGTCGAGCAGGGACAGGACCAGCATGCCGACGCTCACCAGGATGAGGCCGGCGACGATGACGCGGCGCGGCCCGACCTTCGCGGCGGCGCGGGGCGCGATGCCGCGGGCGGACGGCATCATCGCGGCGGCCATCGGCAGCAGGCTGCTGGCGGCGAGCAGCGGGCCGTCGTCCTTCACGAGCTGCAGGTACTGCAGGACGATGAAGACGAAGCCAAAGAAGGCGAAGAACTGGACGGTGATCGAGAGGGTGCCGGCGGAGAAGGCGCGGTGCTTGAACAGCCGCGGGTCGAGCAGCGGGTCGCGCCGGGTCAGCTCCCAGCCGACGAACCCGGCGAGGACGACGACGGCGGCGCCGAGGCCGATCAGGGTGCGGGCGCTCGTCCAGCCCTCGGTGGGCGCCTCGATGATCGAGTAGACGCCGGCGCCGAGGCCCACGACGGTGATGAGGGCGCCGGTGACGTCGAGCCTCGGCGCGTCCGGGTCGGCGGACTCGGGGACGACCGCGAGGGTCGCGGCGAGGGCGATCACGGCGAGCACGATGTTCAGCAGGAACACCGACCGCCACGACCACTGCTCCAGCAGGCTGCCGGAGACCAGCAGGCCGAAGATCGCGCTGGCGCCGGCGACGCCGGCCCAGGCGCCGACCGCGCGGGTCCGCTGCCGGGGCGGGAACGTCGAGGTGATCGTGGACAGCGTCGCGGGCATCACCAGTGCGGCCCCGACGCCGAGGACGCCGCGCATCGCGATCAGCCAGCCGGGGTCGCTGGCGAACATCGCGGCGGCGGACCCGGCGCCGAAGATGACGAGCCCGGCGGCGAGCGCGCGGCGCCGGCCGTAGCGGTCGCCGATCGCGCCGCCGAGGAGCAGCAGCGCCGCGAACACCAGCGCGTAGGCGTCGATGATCCAGGACAGCTGGGTCTGGGTGGCGCCGGTGTCGCGGGCGATGGACGGGATCGCGGTGTTGAGGGACGCGACCGCCGACACGACGGTGGCGAGGGCGAGCATGACGGCCGGCAGCACGGCCCGGTGGACCTGCCCTCCGGGCGCCGTTCCGGTGGTGGCCATCGGAGCCTCCTGGTTGCGGGATCTCTTCGCTGTGACACTTCGAATCTGGCGCCCGCGGCACTACATTTCAACCATGATGAATAAATCCGGGAGCGCGGCCCGGGCCGCGCCCGCGCGGCCGGCGGCCGCCCGGGCCTCGCGGGGACGGCGGCGCGGCAGCCCCGACACCCGCGCGCAGATCCTCGCGGTGGCCCGCGGCCGGTTCCTCGCCGACGGGTACGCCAAGGTCACGCTGCGCTCCATCGCCGCCGAGGCCGACGTCGACGCCGCCCTGATCAGCTACTTCTTCGGCTCCAAGAAGGGCCTGTTCGGCGCGGTGCTCGGGCTGCTGGCCAACCCGCCGGACGTGCTGGCCGCCGCGCTCCCCGGCGACCCCGCCACGCTGCCCGAACGCGTCCTGCGCGCGATGCTCGGCACCTGGGACGACCCCGAGCGCGGCCGGCAGCTGGCCTTCATGGTGCGCGCGGCGACGCAGGACGCCGAGCTGATGGGGCTGCTGCGCGACGTCGTCGGCCGCGAGATGATCGACCGGATCGCCGAGCAGGTCGGCGGCCCCGACGCGCGCCACCGCGCCGCCGCGGCCGGCGCCCAGCTCGCCGGCGTGATCTTCGGCCGCTACATCCTCGCCGTGGAACCGCTCGCCTCGATGACGGCCGATGAATTAATCGCCGCGCTCGCGCCCGGCATGCGCGCCGTCCTGTACCGGCGGCCGCGCCCCGCATCCCGTCGCACTATGTGAAAAACCGGTCGCGGTTTTTGCGGGACGGCCCGGCGCGCGGACGGGCGGTCGGCCTACCCTTGTTGGGTCTGCCGGCGCCGCGGCAGGCACAAGGGGAACGCCGGGACCGAAGACGCGACCTGGGGCCGCCGTGAGCGAATCCTTCACCCATTGCGTCCTGCCGTACGACCGGGTCGACGACCTCCTCGACGGCGCCCTGCCCTTCCTGCGGGACGGCGCCGAGGCGGGCGACCGCGTCCTGGCCGTCTGCGGGATCGCCCGCGAGATGCTGCTGCGCGAGGCGCTCGGCCCCACCGCCGCGTCCGTCGAGTTCGTCGAACCGGGCACCTGGTACTCCCACCCCGCGCGGACCCTCGCCGACTGCCTGAGCGACGCCGACGACATCGCCTGGCGCGGCCGCCGGCTCCGCGTCCTCGGCGAACCGGTCGTGTGGGCGTCGCGCCCGCCGCTCGAGGTCCTGGAATGGCAGCGCGTCGAGGCCATGGTGAACATCGCCTTCCGCGGCACCGGCGCCGCCATCATGTGCCCCTACTCCTCGTCGCTGCCCGCCGGCGTGGTCGCGGCCGGGCGCCGCACCCACCCCGAGACGGTGCGCGGCGCCAGGTCCATCGCCAACCCCCTCTACATGGACCCGTGGGCCTACAGCGCGCAATGCGACGGCGAGCCCCTGCCCCCGCCGCCCGGCGACGCCGACGAACTCGAGATCGACCGGCCCGACCTGTTCTGGCTGCGCGCCTACGTCACCGAGTACGCGCGCCGCACCCCGCTGCCCGACGAGGACCTGCAGCGGCTGCTGGTCGCAGTCACCGAGGTCGTCACCAACGCGCTCCGGCACGGCGCTCCCCCGATCATGCTGCGGATGTGGACCGAGCCGTCCGGCCGCGACCCCGCCCTCGTGTGCGAGGTCACCGACAGGGGCAGCTGGGAGCCCGGCTCCGGCTACGGGCTCGTCCCGCCCCGCCCGTCCGGCACCGCGACCGGCGGCCGGTTCGGGCTGTGGGCGGTGCGGCTGCTCTGCTCGATCGTCCAGATCCGCACCGGACGCGGCGGCAGTACCGTGCGGCTGCGGCTGCGCCTGCCCGCCGTCCCGGCCGCCGTGAACGGAGTGTGAGGAACTCGATGCGTTGGGCTTCCAAATACCCGCCGCGGGCGTACGCTGAACGAATCCGTACCGACCTCGATGGGCAGGCCATGGAGACACCCTGGTTCGCCAAGCGACCCGTCAAAGACATCCGGCCCGGCGACCACAGCTGGCTGGCCTACAGCGGCCTCGAGGAGCGCGACAGGGTCATCGGCCCCTTCGTCCGGGAGGGGCTCGAGACCAACGAGAAGGTCGTCTACGTGACCGACGCCCCGGCCGAGCTGCTGCCCGGCGTCGGCCCCCGGCACGGCGTGGACGTGCACGCCTACAGCAGGACGGGCCAGCTGCGCGTCATCTCCCGCCGGGACGCCTGCCTCGACCGGCGCGGCGCCTTCGAACCCGGCCGGATGCTGGAGACGATCGGCCGGGAGGTGGACGCGGCGTTCGGCCAGGGCTTCCGCGCCGTCCGGCTGACCACCGACTACAGCTGGCTGCTCAGCGAGCCGGGGCGCTCCGACATCGCCGAGATGCTGGGCTGCGAGCACCGGGTCGGCGACGCCGTCTCGCCCAGCACGATGGCGATGGCGATCTGCCAGATCGACCGGCACGCCTGTCCGCCCGACGAGCTCGCCGCCCTGCGCGACACGCACGAGGTGCTCGTGGAGGTCGACCCCGAGTTCGACGACGGGATCCTGAAGATCGTCCGTACCTTCGAGCCGAACGGGCTGCGGGTCGAGGGCGAGCTGGACGCCGCCCGGCACCAGGTGTTCGCCGAGCAGCTCGCGCAGGTGTGCCTGGCCCGGCGGCGCGTCCACCTCGACTTCACCGACCTCGGCTTCATCGACCTCGGCGGGCTGAACCTGCTGGCGCAGCAGGCCACCGTCCTGCCGGCCGACGAGGCGCTGGTGCTCGACCATCTGCCGCCCGACGTGGAGAACGTCATCGAGATGGTCGGCTGGCACCGGCTGCCCGGTCTCGAACGCGGCCGCGAACGCGCGTTCACGGAGACGGAGGGCATGGCCTGATGAGCTTGGAGCACAGGGCGTTCGTGTACGGCGGCACGGACCACTTCCTCGCGGTGACCGAGCCGTTCCTGCGGTCCGGGCTGGAGGCGGGCCAGGCCGTCGTCGCCGTCGCCCAGGAGCCGAACCTGTCGGCGCTGCACGACCTGTTCGGCGACGACGCCGAGATCGAATGGGTGGACGCGGCGACGTTCTACCTGCACCCCGTCCGGACCCTGCGCGACTACCAGGCCCTGGTGAACAAGTTCGCGCCGCGGACCGTGTGCGCGCTGGCCGAGCCGGTGTGGCGGGGCTGGGACGAGCGGCAGACCCTGGAGTGGATCCGCTACGAGTCGCTGATCAACGAGGTGTTCAAGGACTCCGGGGCGCGCGCGCTGTGCCCCTACGACAGCGAGGCGCTGTCGCCGCGGATCCTGGAGGAGGCGCGGCGCACCCACCCGATGATGGTGACCGACGGCCCCGCGCTCGCCAGCGGCGCCTACGTCGACCCGGTGACGTTCGGCGCGAACTGCGACCGGAGCCTGCGCTTCTCCCGTCCCGGCGACGCCGAGTACTTCGCCGTCGAGGACGACGACCTGCACGCGCTGCGCTCGTTCGTCGCCGAGCGGGCGCTGCTGCACGGCCTCGCCAAGCGGCCCGCGCAGAACCTCGTCACCGCGGTGAACGAGGTCGCGGCGAACGCGCTGCAGCACGGCGTCCCCCCGGTCGGGATGTGGATCTGGCAGGACGGCCCAGAACTGCTCTGCGAGGTCGGCGACAACGGGCTGTGGCGGCCCGCGCCGACCCCGCTCACCGGCTTCATCCCGCCCGACTCGGCGCTGCAGCGCGGGTTCGGGCTGTGGACCGTGCGGCTCCTCGTCGACCTGATGGAGCTGCGGGCCGGCTGGGACGGCACCTTCGTCCGGCTGCACATCAGGTAGCCGGCGTGGAGCCGCTGAGGATCGTCCGCACGGACGAGCCCGCCGGTCTCGCGCTGATCGGCGAGCTGGACGCCGCCCGGCACGCGATGCTCGTCCGGGCGCTGGAGTCGGCGCTGGCGGAGCTGCCGCCCGACCGCGAGTTCCATCTGGACCTCGGCGGGCTCGACTTCATCGACCTCGGAGGGATCGCCCTGCTCGGGGACGCCGCGTGGAGCCGCGCGTGCGGCGCGCCCGTGGTGCTCGACCGGACGCCGCCGCAGATGCGCGCCGTCCTGGAGACGGTCGGCTGGGGCACCCTCCCCGGCCTCTGCTTCGGCGACCCCGCCTAGCTCTCGCCCGGTTCGCCAAGTTCCCGGTTCGCCAAGTTCCCGCCGGGTTCGCCTAGCTCCCGCCTAGTTCCCGCTGGTCGGGGTGGGTGCCGTGCGCGGCTGCTTCGAGCCGGGGCCCATCGGGCTCGACGACGGGTACGGCGTCGTGCCGCCGTGCGCGGGCGGGACCGTCCGGGGGTCGCGGCTGCCGGTCGGCCGGGGCGTCGGGTCGGCACCGGACCGCCCCCGGGACGGGACGCCGGGTTCCGGCATCCGCGTCGGCGACACCGACGGCCGTCCCGGAGGCGTCGCGGCGGGCGGCGTCGTCGCCGGGGCGGACGGGGACGCGGGCGGCCCCATCGGGTGCGGCCTCGCCGGCCGGCCTCCGCCCGGCCACAGGAACAGCGCGATCGTCACCAGGACCGCCGCGGTCACCGCCGCCGCCAGCGCCGGGAACGCCCAGCGCCACCGGGCGCGTTCCGGGAGGCGGGCCGCCCGGCCCGCGTCCTGGAACCTGCGGACCGTGCCGGGGCCCGCGGTGACGTGGTCGGCGGCCGCCCGGTAGTGGTCGCGCAGCAGGGCTTCGAGCTCGTCGTTCACGCCCGGCCCTCCTTCATGTGCTCCCGCAGCGCCGCCATGGCCCGCGCGGTGTGGCTCTTCACCGTTCCCCGGGAGATCCCGAGCGTCTCGGCGATCTCCTTCTCCTCCAGGTCGCACCAGTAGCGCAGCACGACCACCGCGCGCTGCTTGGCGGGCAGCGCGCGGAGCACCTCGTCCAGGTCGCCCCCGGCGGCCCCCGCCGCCGGGGGCGCCCCGGCGAGGCGCTCCACGTCCGCCACCGACCCGACCGGAGTGTCCCGGCGGCGGGCGCGCCGCTTGTTCTCGTCGATGGCGAGGTTCACCAGCACCCGGCGCGCGTACGCCTCCGGGTTGCCGCCCGACACCCGCTTCCACTTGCGGGCGACCCGCTCGTAGGCGGTCTGCAGCAGGTCCTCGGCGAGGTGCCGGTCGTAGACGAGGAACACGGCCGTGCGCAGCAGCCGGCCCGCGGTGGCGGTCACGAACTCGTCGAACGTGATCTCCGCCCCGCGGATCTCCTGGGCGCTCATCGTGGACAGGCGGCTACCTCCGGGACGCCGAGGGGACGGGCGCCGGCTTCGCCGGCCGCCTGGTCGGCGCCGGCGACGCGGTCGGGGGCGTGGACGGCACCGGCTGCGGCGCCGCCGTCCGGGTCGGGACCGGAACGCCCGGCCGCGGGCCGCAGTGCGCCGGGGCGGGCTCCGGGCGCGCCTTCGTCGGCGACGGCACCGGACGCGCCTTCGTCGGGGACGCCGTCGGCTTCGGCGTGGTGTGCGGCGCGACGGGGCGCGGGCTCGCGGACCGCACGCCGGGCGGGGTGCCCGGCCGCGCGTTCTTCGGCGGCACCGGTTCCGGGGTGCGGGTGGACGGGCGCGGCGACGCGCAGGGCCGTCCCGGCGCCTTCGGCGGAACCGGCGCGGGCGTCGCGGTGTGCGCCAGCGCGTTCCGCTCCGAGACCGCCCTGACCTGCGGTGACGAGCCGGAGTCCGCGGCCGCCCAGACTCCGGCGGCGAGCGCGCCCGCGCCCAGCACGCCGGCCAGCGCGAGCATCGGCCCGCGGCGGATGCGACCCTTGTCGATCATGTTGCTCCTCGGGGGGACGGTGTCCGTACACCCTTGAGAACCCCCGCCGGCGGCCGCCGGGTTGTCATGGAGCCCGACATTTTCTCCCCGCCGCCACGAGCCCCCGGCGCCCCGCCCGGTCCGCTGCCGCCCCTAGGGGTGGCCGGCGGCGGCGAGCGCGTCGGGCAGCAGCCCGGCCAGCGCCCGGAACGCCTTGCCCCGGTGGCTGATCGCGTCCTTCTCCTCCGGCGCCATCTCCGCGGTGGTGCGGGTCTCGCCGTCCGGCAGGAACACCGGGTCGTAACCGAAGCCGCCGGTGCCGCGCGGCGCCCGGACGATGGTCCCGCGCATCCGGCCCTCGACGGTGTGCTCGACCGCGCCGCGGTCGCCGTGCGCCGGGACGACCAGCGCCGCCGCGCACACGAACGCGGCGCCGCGCAGGCCGTCGGCGACGTCGCCGAGCTGGTCGAGGACGAGCCGCAGGTTCGCGGCGTCCTTGTCGCCGGTGGCGTCGCCGAACCGCCCCGACCAGCGGGCCGACAGCACGCCCGGCATGCCGTTCAGCGCGTCCACGCACAGCCCCGAGTCGTCGGCGACGGCGGGCAGGCCGGTGTGCGCGGCGATCGCGCGGGCCTTCAGCAGCGCGTTGCCCTCGAAGGTCAGCTCGGTCTCCGGCACCTCGGGGGCGTCCGGGAACTCGGCGAGGCCCGCCACGTCGATGCCGCCGAGGATCCGCTCCAGTTCGGCGATCTTGCCCGCGTTGCGGGTCGCCAGCACGATCCGCGTCACCGGGCGAGCGCTTCCTTCTGCAACCGGGTCAGCTCGGCGCAGCCGCCCGCGGCGAGGTCGAGCAGCGCGTCCAGCTCGGCGCGGTCGAACGGGGCGCCCTCGGCGGTGCCCTGCACCTCGACGAACCTGCCGTCGCCGGTGCACACCACGTTCATGTCGGTGCCGGCGGCCGAGTCCTCCTCGTAGCACAGGTCGAGCCGCGCCTCCCCCGCGACGACGCCGACGCTGACCGCCGCGACCGAGGTGACCAGCGGGTTCCCGCGCAGCAGCTTGCGCTCGCGCATCCACGACACCGCGTCGGCGAGCGCGACGTACGCGCCGGTGATCGCCGCGGTGCGGGTGCCGCCGTCGGCCTGCAGCACGTCGCAGTCCAGCTGGACGGTGTTCTCGCCGAGCGCCTTGAAGTCCAGGCAGGCCCGGACGGACCGGCCGATCAGCCGGGAGATCTCGTGGGTGCGGCCGCCGACCCGGCCCTTGATCGACTCGCGGTCGTTGCGGGTGTTGGTGGCGCGCGGCAGCATCGCGTACTCGGCGGTGACCCAGCCGAGCCCGGAGTCGCGCCGCCAGCGCGGCACCGAGTCCTGCACGGACGCCGCGCACAGCACCCGGGTCCGGCCGAACTCGACGAGCACCGACCCCTCCGCGTGGTCGAGCCATCCGCGCTGGATGCGGACGGGACGGAGCTGGTCGGATGCGCGATCATCGGGGCGTGCCATGCGCACCACCCTAGTGCCCGCCGGATGCGGTCACAGCTCGTAGGAGGCGCCCACCCGGGCCAGCTCGATGTCGCCGCCGTACCCGCTCGTCCGGGCCTCCTTCAGCGAGGTGTCCTGGTCGTTCCACGGCACCAGATGGGTGAGGACGAGCCGTCCGACGTCGGCGCGGGCGGCGTGCTCGCCGGCCTCCCGCGCGGTCAGGTGCAGCTCGGACGGCAGGTCCGGGCCCTCCAGGAACGACGCCTCGCACAGGAACAGGTCGGCGCCGCGCGCCAGGTCCACGAGCGTGTCGGACACGCCCGTGTCGCCGGAGTACGCCAGGGCCCGGCCGTCGTGCTCGATGCGGAACGCGTACGCCTCCACCGGGTGCGGCATCAGCGCGGTCGTCACCCGGAACGGGCCGATCTCGTACGGGCCGCGGCGCAGCACGTGGAAGTCGAACGTCTCGCACATCCCCGGCTCGGGTTCGAGGTCGTACGCCTTCGCCATCCGTACCGCTGTCCCCTCGGGGCCGTGCACCGGCAGCCGCGGCTGCGGGCCGTCCGGATGGTAGGTGCGCGCCACCCAGAAGCCGCACAGGTCCAGGCAGTGGTCGGCATGCAGGTGCGAGATGCACACCGCGTCGATCTCCTGCAACGAGCGGAAGCGCTGCAGGGACCCGAGCGCGCCGTTGCCGAGATCGAGCACCAGCGCGAAGCCGTCCGCCTCGATCAGATAGCTGGACGCGGGGCTGTCCGGCCCCGGGAAACTGCCGGAGCAGCCGATCACTGTGACCCGCACGCTCACTCCTCCTCTTGTGTCCCCGAGGAATCAGGTGGTCAGAGCCTTGTTCAGGACGGATTCGGACGCGGTCTCCACCGCGTCGATCTCCGGCCCGAGGAAGCGCCGGCCGAGCTCGGCGAACACGCCGGGGTCACCGGTCGCGCGGAACCGGTGCCGTGGCCGGGGCGTCCCCTCGTCGCGGGCCAGCCCCTGGTCGTGCAGCACTCGATACACGTCCTTGGCGGTCTCGTCGGCGCTTGACACCAGTGTGACCCCGTCGCCGACGACATACGAGATGACGCCGGTCAGCAGTGGGTAATGCGTGCAGCCGAGGATGAGGGTGTCGCAGCCCGCGTCCACGATCGGCCGCAGGTACCCGCGCGCCGCGTCCAGCAGGTCCGGGCCCATCGTCACGCCCGCCTCGACGAACTCGACGAAGCGCGGGCACGCGGCGCTGACCAGCTCGATGTGCGGGGCGGCGGCGAACGCGTCGTCGTAGGCGCGGCTCGTGACGGTGGCGTTCGTCGCGATCAGCCCGACCCGCCCGTTGGAGGTGGCGCGGGCCGCGCGCCGGGTCGCCGGGTTGATCACCTCGACGACCGGGACGTCGTAGCGCTCGCGGGCGTCGCGCAGCATCGCCGAGCTGGCGCTGTTGCAGGCGATCACCAGCATCTTCACGCCCTCGTCGACGAGCCGGTCCAGCATCTCCAGCGCGAACGCGCGGACCTCGGCGATGGGGCGCGGCCCGTACGGCTGGCGGGCCGAGTCGCCGAGGTAGACGATCGGCTCGTTCGGCAGCTGGTCGAGGATGGCGCGGGCCACGGTGAGGCCCCCGAACCCGCTGTCGAAGATCCCGATCGGAAGGTCCGACCGGCCACCGGAAGAGAGGTCCATCGCGTCGAGGTCGCCGGTCGCTGACATGGTCCTACAGGCTAGGCGACTTACCCCCGTACAGGTGCGTCATGCGTTGGACATCACACCGTCATCCGTTGGAAAACGCTCCAGTTCACGGGATGCGCGCGTGATCCCGTCGCCGGGCGCGCGAAACGCCGGTCCAGCGTGTCACTCCGGTCACTTCTTGACGCCGATGCCCACCCGGGCGATCTGCCGGCTCTGCGCGACGAGGCGTCCGGTGGAGTCCCACACCTCGACCTCCTCGTCGAACCAGCCGTCCGACAGCAGCCGCCCGGTGCCGTGCACGGCGAGCCAGCCGGGCGCGGGGACGGCCCGCATGTGCCAGGTGAGCTCGACGGTCGGCGCCCAGCCCTTGGAGCCGAGGTTCAGCGCGACGGGCGGCAGCGCGTCGACGGTGAGGGCGAGGGAGACGGCGTCCGGGCCGTAGCCGTCGCGGAGCCGGAACCAGGCGCGGATCTCCGGCCGGCCGCTCGGCGTGCCGTCCAGCCAGCCCATCGTGGAGCGGTCGAAGCGCATGTCGACCTGCCCGGCGAAGCCCTCGGTGCCCTCGTCCGGCAGCATGCTGGTGCACTCCTCCAGCGGCGGGACGGGAACGGCGGGCGCGGGCCCGGCGAACACGGGCTCGGCGGCGGCGCCGAGCGTGCCGGTGGTGATCAGCGCCTCCACCACGGGGCGCCCGTCCTGGACGAGGCCGACCAGCGAGGTCGCGGCGGTGCGGCCGGCCTTGCGGGTGTCGACGACCAGTTCCGCGCGGCCGGGCTTGGCGGGACGCAGGAACGTCGCCGCGGTGGAGATGGGGTGCTCGTGCGGGGAGGCGTCGACGGCGGCGCGGTCCAGGACGGCCATCAGGTAGCCGCCGTTCAGCGCCTCGGCGAAGCCGAAGTCGCCGTCCAGGTCGACCTCGTACCGGCCGTCGCCGATCCGCTTCACCGCGGTGGCCGCCTCGAACCCGCTCATCCGTCATCTCCCGGGGCGTCCGGCGGGCGTCCACCCGGCCGGCACGGTTCTAGAATCACGTTCGAGTATGAACTGTACCGCGCCGGCCGGGAGCGGCGCCGTGGCCGGGATCACGCCGCCCCGGCCTTGGCCCCCGAAGCGGGGCCCGTGTGGAGCGTCAGGCCCAGAGCTGGCCTTCGAGGCGCGCCTCGGCCTCCTCCAGGGTGCCGCCGTACGCGCCGGTGGACAGGTACTTCCAGCCGCCGTCGGCGACGATGAACACGATGTCGGCGCGCTCGCCCGCCTTCACCGCCTTGTTCGCCATGCCGATCGCGGCGTGCAGCGCGCCGCCGGTGGAGATCCCCGCGAAGATGCCCTCCTGCTCCAGCAGCTCGCGGGTGCGGCGCAGCGCGTCCCGCGACCCCACCGAGAACCGGGTCGTCAGGACCGAGTCGTCGTACAGCTCGGGGATGAAGCCCTCGTCGATGTTGCGGAGCCCGTACACCAGCTCGCCGTACCGCGGCTCCGCCGCGACGATCTTCACGCCGGGCACCTGCTCGCGCAGGTACCGGCCGACGCCCATCAGCGTGCCGGTGGTGCCGAGGCCCGCGACGAAGTGCGTGACCGACGGCAGGTCCGCGAGGATCTCCGGGCCCGTCGTCTCGTAGTGCGCCTGCGCGTTGGCCTCGTTCCCGTACTGGTACAGCATCACCCAGTCGGGGTTCTCGGCCGCCAGGCCCTTCGCCACCCGGACGGCCTCGTTCGACCCGCCCGCGGCGGGCGAGGAGATGATCTCCGCCCCCCACATCTCCAGCAGCTGGCGGCGCTCCGCCGAGGTGTTCTCCGGCATCACGCACACCATCCGGTAGCCGCGCAGCTTGGCGACCATGGCGAGGGAGATGCCGGTGTTCCCGGACGTCGGCTCCAGGATCGTGCAGCCCGGCGTCAGCAGCCCGTCCTTCTCCGCCTTCTCGATCATGTAGAAGGCGGGACGGTCCTTCACCGACCCGGTCGGGTTGCGGTCCTCGAGCTTCGCCCAGAGCCGGACGTCCTCGGACGGCGACAGCCGCGGCAGCCCGACCAGCGGGGTGCCGCCGAGCGAGTCCAGCAGCGAGTCGAATCGCATGTGCGCTCGTCCCCGGCCCGGCTCAGCCGCCCGCGACGGCCGGCAGGATCGTCACGCCGTCGCCGTCGGAGACCTCGGTCTCCAGCCCGCCGAGGAACCGGACGTCCTCGTCGTTGAGGTAGACGTTGACGAACTTGCGCAGGCCCTTGTCGTCCACCAGCCGGTCGCGCAGGCCGGGGTGGCGGGTGTCCAGGTCGGCGAACAGCTCGTCGAGCGTGCCGCCCTTGCCCTCGACGGCCTTGGCGCCGTCGGTGAGGTTGCGCAGGATCGTCGGGATCCGGACCTCGATCGCCATCGCGATGATCTCCTTTGGTCGTACGGGGCTCCCCGCCCTCTGCGTCACAACCGGGCGGGCAGCGGGGGAATTCCGGGCAGGATCAGCGCGTCGGCGAACAGTCGTAGACGACCTCGGCGCGCGAATGCCCGAACAGGAAGCTCTGTACGGGTGGCACCGCGGAGCACGGGACGCGGCGCCGCACGCCCGTCACGTCCCCGCTCGTCCACATGTCGACCAGTTTACCGGCCGCGTCCGGCCCGCTCCCCACCGCCATCGACCCGGTGACCCCGGCGATCAGGCGTCGTAGGTGTCGACGACGCGGACCTCTTCCTCGGTCACCTCGCCGTCCACGATCCGGTACGACCGGAACTCCTCGGTGTCCTCGTCGCGGGTGGACACCAGCACGTAGTGCGCGTTCGGCTCCGACGCGTAGGAGATGTCGGTGCGGGACGGGTACGCCTCGGTCGCGGTGTGCGAGTGGTAGATCACCACCGGCTCCTCGTCGCGGTCGTCCATCTCCCGCCACAGCTTCAGCTGCTCCTGCGAGTCGAACCGGTAGAACGTCGGGGACCGCTCGGCGTTCGTCATCGCGACGTACCGGACGGGCCGGTCCGACCCGATCGGGCCGGCGATGATGCCGCACGCCTCGTCCGGATGGTCGGCGCGCGCATGCGCGACGATCTTCTCGACCAGGGCACGCTCGATCGTCAGCATGCCCCGAAGGCTACCGCCCCCGCCGCCGCGTCCCTCACCCGTGGTCCAGCCGGATGTGCATCCGCACGCGGGTGCCGTGGGCGCCGGTCCTGATCTGCACGATGTGGCAGAGCCGGCGCACCGCCCACATCGCTCCGTCGGCGCCCCGCCCGGCCGGCGCGCCCGGCGCCGCCTGCCCGGCGGACGGCGGCGGGCCGGGCGGCGGCGGGGTGTAGCCGAGGAACCGGTCGGCGAGCATGCGGCCGGGGTCGGCCAGCTCGCAGACCAGCTCGCCCGACCGCGCCCACAGCAGCGCCGAGCCGCGCCCGCCGCCGGCCCGGATGATCATCGTGGCGACCTCGTTGACCGCCAGCACGAACGGCAGCGTCCGGCCCTCCGGCAGCCCGAGCCGCGCCGCCTCGGCGGCGAGGAACGCGCGCAGCGACGGCAGCCCGCCCGCGCCGAACGTGCGGTGCGCGGCGGACGCCGGGGGCGGCGGGAGCGGGCCCGCGTTGCACTCGGCGTAGAACTCGGCCGGGTCGGTGTACTCGGGGCTCGGCCGCGGGCCGTCCGGGCCGACCAGCTCCGGATGCGTGCGGGCCATCGCGTCCAGCACCGGCGGCGGCAGCGCCACCGCGTCGTACGCGCACATGATCATGGTGGGGGTGCCGGCGAACACCACGTTCAGCAGCGACTCGTGCCGCTGCCACTCGCGCGTCTCCAGCGGCGTCAGCCCGTCCCACACCGGCTCGGCGAGCAGCCGCAGCCGGCCGCGCGGCCACCAGTCGGCGCGCATCCGGTCGTGGTAGCCGGCCAGCGCCCGCATCGGGCCGCCGAACCAGTCGGCGGAGTCGATGAACTCGATCCCCGCGCGGGCCTGCGCGCCGAGCCGCTCCCGCAGCGTCGCCCGGACCGGCTCGGACGCGATCACCACGACCGCGTCGCCCGCGACGCACCCGGCCTCCAGGTACGGGACGGCGGTCTGCGCCAGCTCGCGCGGCCACCCGTACGGGACGGCGCGGTGCACCAGCACGCCACCGCCGCCGGCCTGCGGCGGCGCGTCCGGCGCGAGCCCCCGCGCCTGCGGCGGCCCGGCCCCGGGGGCGGTCACCGGACCCCCTCGTGGACGATCCCGGGCGCACCCTCCCAGCCGGTCACGCGCATCATCATCTCCACGCAGCGGGGCGCCGACCGCAGGACGACCAGCCGGTCGGGCACGATGCTCCACTCGTTCACGCCGACCAGCGCGCGCAGCCCCGCGAGGTCGCAGAACTCCACACCGGCCAGGTCCAGGCACACGTGCGCGGCGCGACCGTCGAGCCCGCGCAGCGCCGCCAGCAGCCCCGGCAGCGTCGACTCGTCGATGGAGCCGGACAGCCGGAGGCCGGGCGGCGCGAACAGCGGATCGATCCGCAGCACGCCGTCGTCGAAGACCGCGCCGGCGCCGACCGGCCCGCCGTGGCACGCCTCCAGCGCGCCGAGCCCGCCGGGCCCGAACCAGTGCCGGTCGAACTGGCACAGCGCCATCGCGTCCCCGGCCGCGGCCACGGCGCGGCCCACGGCGTCCTCGAACGCCGCGAACCCGGCGGTGCCGGGCCAGCCGCGCGACGACGGCGACGCCTCGACGCTCACCCGGACCCCGGCGCGCCGGCCAGGCCCGCCGGCCGCCGCGATCACCTCGCCGGGCGGGCGGCCCGAAGCCCCGGGCACGGCCAGCCGGCCGTCGTTGACCGCCGCGAGCAGGTCGGGGGCGTCCGCCGCGAACAGCGCCCGCAGCCGGTCCCGCACGGCGTCCGCGGGCTCGCCGTCGGCCAGGTGGACGAGGGCGTGCCCGGCCCGCAGCCCGGCGCGCAGGTAGGCGGCCAGCACGGCGTACCGTTCCGCGCCGTTGTCGTAGGCGAGGAAGAAGTGGTCGCCGAAGCGCATCTCGCCGACCGCCGCGCGGTGCCCGACCGCCATGCGCGAACCGTCCCTCCGCTCAGCCGGTCCGTTCCTCGACCGACACTCCCGACCGCGCGAGCAGCCCCGACTCGCGCAGCCGGCCGGCGAGCTCGGGGTCGGCGCCGCGCAGCAGCAGCCCACGGCCCAGGCCGAGGCCCGGATTGTCCGCGTCGGCCAGCAGCCGCAGCCCGGCGTCGTCGCAGCGGGTCAGGCCGTGCAGGTCCAGGCAGAGCAGCCCCGCCGTGGACGCGACCGACGCCAGCACCTTCTCCGCGGCCGGGCCGGTCTCGGCGTCCAGCACCCCGGTCAGCGCCGCGCCCGGCGGCGTGAACGTCGGCGTGATGCGCAGCGCGCCGTCGTCGTAGTGGTCGTTCGCCCGGACCCGGCCCATGTGGCCGGCCTCCAGCTCCGCCAGCCGCGCCTCGTCGAACCAGCGGCGGTCGAACTGGCAGATCGCCATCGCCTTCAGGTCGGTGGTCATGAACACCTGGTCGAGCATCCGCTCGAAGTCGCCGTGCCGCTCGGTCCCGGGCCAGCGGCGCAGCGAGAACCGCGCCTCCCCGGCGATCCGGACCCCCGAGTAGCCCTGCACGAGCGCGAGGTCGATCTCCGTGGCCATCAGCGCCAGGCTCTCGTCCGGGTCGAACCGGCCGCTGGCCAGGAACGTCTCCTCGGCGGTGCGGACGACGAAGTGCCCGGCGTCCATCGCGGCGGCGAAGTCGAAGCCGGTGTCGTCCTCGCGCGGGGGGCCGACGGTGTCGGGCCCGCCGTCGCCGCCGCCGAGCCACGCGGCGACGTCCCGCGCGGGCACCGCGTCGGAGATGTAGATCACCTTGTGGTTCGCGCGCACCCCGTCGCGGACGTAGGCGGCCATCACGGACCGCCGTTCGGCGTCGCTGTCGAAGAAAAGGCACAGGTGGTCGCCGAGCTCCATCGAGCCCACGGACTTGCTGTGACCGGTCTCTGCCGGCATCGCGGCCTCCGGTTGGCGTAAGGCCCGCCTTCCGCGGCGGGACTGGCGGCGTCCCCTCGCCCTCCAGTGGACACCACTCAGGGCGTCCGCGTCCCGACAATCGGTGATGCCGCCGATGGCCGGGTGCGGACGGGAACGCCCGCCCGGCGGCCGGACCGGCTCCTACCAGAGGGCCCGGACGAGCCCTTCCTGCAGCATCGTCAGCCAGTCGTAGGCGGCGAACATCGGCGTCCGCGGGTCGCGCGGGTCGAGCTGCTCGGCCTCCTCGTACCACTCCTCGCTGATGTCCAGCCGGGTGCCGAGCGCGAGCCGCACGTCGTTCAGCGCGCGCAGCCAGATCTGCGCCTGCTCCTTGTCGAGGACGATGTCGGCGCCCGGGTCCTTCAGCGCGTCCAGCACCGTGCGGGCCGCTTCGCGCTTGCCGTCGCGCAGCCCCATCTCGGTGTAGCGGCGGAACTCCCCCGCCGCCTCGCCGTCCTCGCGGTAGGCGTCGGGGAACAGCCGCGCCAGCACCGGATCGTCCGGCTTGACGGCGTTCTCGGCGATGCCGACGGAGGCCAGCTCGCCGTCCTCGCCCGGGACGTCCCCGAGGAGCGTGACCAGCTGCTCCATCAGCGCCCGCACCAGCGCCGCCTCCTCCGGCTCCAGCCGGACGACGACGCCCTTGCGGGTCTTCTTCACGTTGCTCATCGGATCGCTCCGCCCAGAAGGCTTCGGTGGCTCCCGAGGGGGGACGGCGGCCCCGCACCCCCGGAACGCCGTTCGGGATCGGTTCAGTCGTCCCGCTTGACGGTGGCCCACAGCCCGTAGGAGTGCAGGATCTCCACGTCCCGCTCCATCTCCTCGCGGGTGCCCTTGGCCACGACGGCGCGGCCCTTGTGGTGGACGTCCAGCATCAGCTTCTCGGCCTTGCTCTTCGGATAGCCGAAGACGGTCTGGAACACGTACGTGACGTACGACATCAGGTTGATCGGGTCGTTCCAGACGATCGCCAGCCAAGGCCGGTCGGCGCGCACGTCCTCCTCGGCGTCGGGCCGCTCCAGCTCGACGGGTGCGGGCGCCGTGCTCATGAGCTCGCTCCGCCCGGCGTGCTCGGCAGCCCCGCCTCGCCCGCCCTGCTCGTGACGCTCATCGGCCGCGTCTCCCCCTTTCCCCGCGTTGTCGGTCCGCCCACGGCACCCGATGCTATGCGCCCGCGCGCCGTCCGGGGCGATCTTCACCGCGCCCGGTGTGATCTGCGCCGGGTGCGGCGGCCCGCACCTCCATGGTGCCCGCACCTGGCCTTAGGGTTCCACCTGTGGACGTTGACGACGGAACCGCCCTGCTCACCGACCAGTACGAGCTGACGATGCTGCAGGCCGCGCTGCGCAGCGGCACGGCCGGGCGGCGCGCGGTCTTCGAGGTGTTCGCGCGCAGCCTGCCCGCGGGCCGCCGGTACGGCGTCGTCGCGGGGATCGGGCGGCTGCTGGACGCGATCGAGGCGTTCCGGTTCGACACCGCGGAACTGGAGTTCCTCACCGCGAACGGGATCGTCGACGACCCGACGGCGCAGTGGCTGGAGAAGTACCGCTTCTCCGGGAACGTCTGGGGTTATGCCGAAGGCGACTGCTACTTCCCGGAATCGCCGATCCTGGTGGTCGAGGGGACGTTCGCCGAGGCGGTCCTGCTGGAGACCGTCGTCCTGTCGATCCTCAACCACGACTGCGCGATCGCGTCCGCCGCGTCCCGGATGGTGCATGCCGCGCAGGGCCGGCCGATCATCGAGATGGGGTCGCGCCGCACCCACGAGCGCGCCGCCGTCGCCGCCGCCCGCGCCGCCTACATCGCCGGGTTCACCACCACGTCCAACCTGGAGGCGGGCCGCCTCTACGGCGTCCCCACCGCCGGGACGAGCGCCCACTCCTTCACGCTCCTGCACGACAGCGAGCGGCACGCGTTCGAGGCGCAGCTGGCGTCGCTCGGCGACGGGACGACGCTGCTGGTCGACACCTACGACGTCGAGCGGGCCGTCCGGACGGCCGTGGAGCTCGCCGGGCCGTCCCTCGGCGCCGTCCGGATCGACAGCGGCGACCTCGGCGTGGTGGCCCGCCGCGTCCGCGAGCAGCTCGACTCGCTCGGCGCGCACGACACCCGCATCGTGGTGACCGGCGACCTCGACGAGTACGGCATCGCCGCGCTCGCCGCCGCGCCCGTCGACGGGTACGGGGTGGGGACGTCCCTGGTGACGGGGTCCGGCGCGCCGACCGCCTCGCTCGTCTACAAGCTCGTCGCCCGCGCGGACGCCCCGGACGAGGCCGCGGCCATGCGCCCGGTCGCGAAGCGGTCCACCGGCAAGCCCAGCCGCGGCGGCCGCAAGTCCGCCGTGCGGCGCGTCGACGCGCACGGCACCGCCTACGCCGAGACGGTGTCGATCGGGGAGCCGGTGCCGGGACGGCGCGACCGCGTCCTGCACGTCCCGCTGGTCCGCGACGGGGAGATCGTCAGACGGGAGTCGCTGCGGGACGCCCGGGACCGGCACGTCCGGTCCGTCGCGGAGCTGCCCCCGACGGCGCTCCAGCTGTCCAAGGGCGAGCCCGCCGTGCCGACCGAGTTCGTCGAGGGCGGCCCGCGCGCCTGACGGCGCCCGCGGAAGGGCACGGGCGCCGCTGGGGTAGCGTCGACGGCGGGGAGACACCGGTAGAGGAGCGGTCATGGGCAAGAAGGCTCTGATCATCGTGGACGTGCAGAACGACTTCTGCGAGGGCGGGTCGCTCGCCGTCGCGGGCGGCGCGGGCGTGGCCACGGCCATCTCCGGCCACGTCGCCGAGCGCGGCGGCGGCTACGCGCACATCGTCGCGACCCGCGACTTCCACCTCGACCCCGGCGACCACTTCTCCGACCGGCCCGACTTCGTCGACAGCTGGCCGCCGCACTGCGTGATCGGCACCCCCGGCGCCGACTTCCACCCGAACCTGGCGCTCGCCCCCATCGAGGCCGTGTTCAGCAAGGGCCGCGAGACCGCCGCCTACAGCGGCTTCGAGGGCGTCTCCGACGACGACGTCCCGCTCGCGGACTGGCTCGCGTCCCGCGGCGTCGACGCCGTCGACGTCGTCGGCATCGCCACCGACCACTGCGTCCGCGCCACCGCCGTCGACGCGGCCCGGGCCGGCCTGCGCACCACCGTCCTGCTCGACCTGACGGCGGGCGTCGGCAAGGCCACCGTCGACCGCGCCCTGGACGAGCTCGGCCGCGAGGGCGTCGCCCTCTCCGGCGACCCGGTCGTGAGCGGCTGAACGTGAGCAATCCCCCCGATATCGAGGTCATCCTCATCGCCGGCGTGTCCGGCAGCGGCAAGAGCACCGTCGGCGGCCTGCTCGCCGAGCGCCTCGGCTGGGACTACGCGGAGGCCGACGCGTTCCACTCCCCCGCGAACGTCGCCAAGATGCGGGCCGGGCATCCGCTGACCGACGCCGACCGCGCCCCCTGGCTGCGCGCGATCGCCGCGTGGATCGACGGCCGGCTCGACTCCGGCCGGCCCGGCGTCGTCAGCTGCTCCGCGCTGAAGCGCGCCTACCGCGACCAGCTGACCGGCGGCCGCCCCGCCGTCCGCACCGTCATGCTCGACGGCGACCGCGACGTCATCGCCGAGCGGATGCGCAAGCGGCACGGCCACTTCTTCGGCGCCGGCCTGCTGGACAGCCAGTTCGCCGACCTGGAGCGCCCCGCCCCGGACGAGCACGTCCTGACCGTCCCCATCACCGACTCCCCCGACGAGACGGTGGCCCGCATCATGAAGTCCCTGGACCTGTCGCCCAAGCACTGACCGTGCTCGAACGCGGTGCCCTCGGCGTCAGGCGCGCTTGGCGGCCCATTCGCGGATCTTGCCGATCCGCTTGCGGATCTCCTCCGCGCTGGCCTGCGGGACGGGCGGCCCGCCGCACGCCGAGCGGAGCTGGCTGTGGATCACGCCCTGCGGCTGGCCGGTGCGGTGGTTCCACGCGTTGACCAGGCCGTTCAGCTCCTTGCGCAGGGCGTGCAGGTCCTCGGCGGCGGTGCGGTCGGCGCGCGGGTCGCCGGTCTTGCGCCGCCGCTCGCTCGCGATCTGGTCGGCCTGCCGCTTGCGCAGCAGCTGCGTCACCTGCTCGGGCTCCAGCAGCCCCGGGATGCCGAGGAACTCCTCCTCCTCGGCGGAGCCCGGCTGGGCCTGCATGCCGAACTCGCCGCCGTCGTACAGCACGCGGTCGAACGTCGCGGACGCCTCGACGGTCTCGAACGGCAGCTCCTCGCCGACGTCCGGGGTGTCCTGCCTGCGGTTGGCCTCGGCGAGCAGGTCGTCGTCGAGGCCGTCCTCGCGGACCGGCCGGTCGAGGACGTGGTCGCGCTCCTCCTCCAGCTCGGCGGCGTGCCCCATCAGCGTCGGCACCGACGGCAGGAACACCGACGCGGTCTCGCCGCGCTTGCGGGCCCGGACGAAACGGCCGATCGCCTGCGCGAAGAAGAGCGGCGTGCTGGTGGACGTGGCGTACACGCCGACGCACAGCCGCGGGATGTCGACGCCCTCCGACACCATCCGGACCGCGACCATCCACCGGTCGTCGGTCTCGCTGAACGCCTTGATCTTCTTCGACGCGGTCGGGTCGTCCGACAGCACGATCGTGGCGCCCTGCCCGGTGACGGCGCGGAGCATCTTGGCGTAGGCGCGGGCCGTCTCGTGGTCGGTGGCGATGACGAGGCCGCCCGCGTCGGGGATGACGCGGCGCAGCTCGGTGAGGCGGCGGTCGGCGGCGGCGATGACCTGCTTGATCCAGTCGCCCTTGGGGTCGAGCGCGGCCCGCCACGCCTGCGCGGTCTGGTCCTGGGTGAGCGGCTCGCCGAGCGTCGCGGTGATCTCGTCGCCGGCGCGGGTGCGCCAGCGCATCTCGCCCGCGTACGCCAGGAAGATCACCGGCCGGACGACCCCGTCGGCGAGCGCCGGGCCGTAGCCGTAGGTGTAGTCGGCCTGGCTGCGCTTGATCCCGTCCGGGCCCTCCTCGTAGCGGACGAACGGGATCGGGTTGATGTCGGTGCGGAACGGGGTGCCCGACAGCGCGAGCCGCCGCGTCGCGGGCTCGAACGCCTCCCGGACCGCGTCGCCCCAGGACAGGCCGTCGCCCGCGTGGTGCACCTCGTCGAAGATCACCAGGGACTTGCGCGACTCGGTGCGGTTGCGGTGCAGCGCCGGGCGGGCCGCGACGGTCGCGTAGGTGACGGCGACGCCGTGGAAGTCCTTGCCGACCGGGCCGTCGCCGTTCTGGTACTCGGGGTTGATCTTGATGCCGACACGGGCGGCGGACTCGGCCCACTGCCGCTTGAGGTGCTCGGTCGGGCAGACGATCGTGATCGCCGCGATGATCCGCCGCTCCAGCAGCTCCCGGGCGAGGCGCAGCGCGAACGTCGTCTTGCCGGCGCCGGGCGTCGCGACGGTGAGGAAGTCGCGCGGGCCCGGCTGCTGCCCGTCCGTCCCGAAGTAAGCCTCCAGCGCCTGCTGCTGCCAGGCGCGCAGGGACTGCGCGGTCCCCCAGGCGGCCCGCTCGGGGAACGCGGGGGGCATGCTCGATGCGGCGAAGGTGCTCACGGTCATAGCAGGCTACCGAGCCCCACCGACAGATCGCGCCGCCCCCGCCCCTCCTGTGCCGCGATCCACACCGCCGCGCGCCCGCGCGCCGCGCCGCTAGCGCCCATGCCCCGGCGCCCGGTACGCGGCCCACACGGCACGGATCCGGCGGCCCTGACCTGGAGTGAAGCTTCGCATGCACGAGTCGAACCCGTAGTTCATGAAGTTGTGGACGGGGTCGTCGCCGCGCTGCGGGCAGGTGTCCTTGTAGTGAGGGCATCCTTGCGCGGGCGTCGCCTCGTACGGGGTGTCGGACACCCCGTCGCCGGGCGGCGTGCACCCGCCCTGGAAGGTGTGCAGCAGCCCCAGCCAGTGCCCGATCTCGTGGACGGCCGTGTAGCCGCGGTTGAAGCGCCGGTACGAGCCGCGCGGAAGGCTGCGGTAGTCGACCACGACGCCGTCCATCCGCGGGCTCTTGCGGTACCACTGCGGGAAGGTCGAGAACCCGAGGACGTCGCTGCCCACGGAGGCCGAGTAGAGGTTGAGGGTGCCGCGCCCGCCGCGGCGCAGCCTGGGCTTGAAGCGGCTCTGGTACTTGCGCGGGTGGTAGAACCAGGACGCCCTGTTCGTCACGTCGTAGCCGGCGAGCCGGAACCTCACGCCGGTGTCGGCGCCGCCCGTCCGCCCGCTGTACGCCGCGTTCAGCGTGGCGATCTGGCCCTGGACGGACGCACCGGACAGCCGTCCCGCGCGTCCGGCGGCGAGGGCGTGGAAGCGGACCGGGATCACGAGCGTCCGCCGCCGCGCCGTGTCGAAGCGCCGCTCGTCCGCGGTCCCGTACCGCTCGCGGAGCGTCCTGCTCAGGTCGCCGAGCATCGCGGCGACCTGGCCGCGGGTCAGCTCGCCGTCCCGGTCGCGCGGGTGCGCCACCCGGGCCGCACCGCCCTGCGCGCAGCCGTCCCTGCCTGCCGTGACGGCCTTGCCCGCCGCCAGGGGCTTGCCTGCCCGGACGGTCTTGGCCCGCGCACGCGGGCCGTCACTCATCGAACTCGACGCCACACACACCGTGACCGTCAGTGCGCACAGCGAAACCCCGGCGAACCGCCGCATCTGTCCCCCGTATGTCCCCGTTTGGAAAGCTGAACTGGAAAAGCGGGCGCGGAAAGGCGAAGGCCCCGCGGTGGCGCGTCCGCCCTGCCGGCGGACCCCGACCGCGGGACCGTCACGGGCGCGCGCGGACCCCCCGGTCCGGCGCCCTCATCCGGCTCTCAGCCGGCCGTCACTCGTCGCCCTTGTCCCCGCCCGGCTGCATGGACTCGTAGATCTCCTTGCACTCCGGGCAGACCGGGTACTTCTTCGGGTCCCGGTTCGGCACCCAGACCTTGCCGCACAGCGCGATCACCGGCGTGCCGGTCACCGCGCTCTCGGTGATCTTGGCCTTCTTCACGTAGTGGGCGAACCGCTCGTGGTCGCCGTCACCGTGCGAGAGGTCCGGCCGGACGTCCTGCTGGGTGTCGCTCTCGGGAAGGATCTTCGTACTCACGTCCATCACCTTAGTTCAGCGTCGGGTCCTCGGGGAAAGTGGAGACGAACGCCAGGTCACCGCCCTGGCGGCGGAGCACCTCCTGCCACAGCCGGTCCGGGTCCCCGGCGAACACGTCGCCCGCCTCCGCCGGCACCAGGTACCACGCGCCGTCCTCGATCTCGCCGCGCAGCTGCCCGGCCGACCAGCCGGCGTACCCGGCGAACACGCGCAGCTGCAGCACCTCCGGCGCGAGCAGCCCGGGCGGGGCCTCCAGGTCGACCAGGCCGACGCGGGCGACCTCGGAGCCGCCCTCCAGCGCCCGCCAGCCGAGCGGCTCGTCCTCGCCGGGCAGGCGGGCCAGGGCGAGCGCGTTGTCCAGCGCGACCGGGCCGCCCTGGAACACCACCGACGGCCCCGTCACCAGCTCGGCCCACGGCGGCAGCACCCGGTCGACCGGAATCTCGGTCGGCCGGTTCAGGACAACCCCCAGGGTGCCCCCGTCGACATCGTGCTCGACCACCAGGACGACGCTGCGCCTGAAGTTGGGATCCTCCAGCTGAGGTGTCGCGACCAGCAGAAGCCCCACCCTGATGCCGTCTTCCATGGGTTCCATCATGCGTTGCGCGGACCTCCCACGGCACGTCCCCCCGCTCGTTAGCCTGTTAGGCATTCCTAGCGATGGGGATATCGGCACCACAACCGCCTAGGTTAAGAATGATCCCGGATCACCCGGCGCCCGCTCAGCCCCCCACGGGCCAGGAGGACAGCGATGCAGTTGCCCAGGGTCATCATCGCCGCCGTGTTTCTCGTCATCGGCGCACTGATCGCCGTACCGGCCCTGATGAAGTCATCGGGCTCGGGCGCGCGCGCGTCCTCCACCACGTCGACGTCGGCGAGTCCCAGCCCGAGCGGCACCGGGACGTCGCCCACCCCGACGAAGTCGGCGCACAAGCCGTCGAAGACCCCGACGAGCACGGCGGCGCCGCAGCCCGTCTCCGCCACCATCGGGTCGGTGTCGTGCCCGTCGCGGTCCGTCCGCGTCACCGTCCGCAACACCGGGACGCAGCGCGAGGACTTCACCGTCCTGAAGAACGACGACTCCGCCACGGTCCCCGCGACGGTCGCGGCGCACGACAGCAAGACCGTCACGGTCGAGCTGAAGGAGGACCGGCGGACGCTCGTCCAGGTCGACTGGGCCAACAAGCAGATCGAGACCCGCTCGCTCACGGCCAACTGCAAGCACGCGGGCGCCGCGCCGCACAAGACCACGCCGACGAAGCTGCCGCACACCGGCCCGGACACCGTCCTGTGGGCCCGGGCCGCGACCGGCGTCGGCGTGATGCTCACCGGCGTGGTCATCTTCTGGTACGGCGGGATCTGGCCCCGCCGCCGCGACCAGGTCTTCGCGAAGAAGACCACCGACTAGCCCGCTCCGGAGCCGGAGCCGGAGCCGGGCGGAGCGGGGCGGGTCAGGCCTCGGTGCGGGGACGGCCGCCGGCGGCCTCGCGGACGGCGCCCGCGACGCGCGACGCCACGTCCGGGTGGAACACGCTCGGCACGATGTAGTTCGGGCCCAGCTCGCCCGGCGTCACGACCTCGGCCAGCGCCTGCGCCGCCGCCGCCAGCATCGCCTGGGTGACCCCGTCGGCCTGCGCGTCCAGCAGCCCCCGGAACACGCCCGGGAACGCCAGCACGTTGTTGATCTGGTTCGGGTAGTCGCTGCGGCCCGTCGCGACGACGGCGGCGTGCTCGCGCGCCTCGTCCGGCGACACCTCCGGCTCCGGGTTCGCCAGCGCGAACACGATCGCGCCGTCGTTCATCGTCGCGATGTCGTCGCCGTTCAGGATGCCGGGCGCGGACACCCCGATGAACACGTCCGCGTCCTTCACCGCGCCGCGCAGGTCGCCGGAGTAGCCGGCGGTGTTGGTGTGGTCGGCGATCCAGCACAGCGAGTCGTCCAGGTCGTCGCGGCCCTTGTGCACCGCGCCCCGGTAGTCGCAGACGATCAGGTCGCGCGCGCCGGCGTGCATCAGCAGCTTCAGGATCGCGGTGCCCGCGGCGCCCGCGCCCGCCATCGTGATGCGCACGTTCCCGATGTCCTTGCCGACGACCCGCAGCGCGTTGGTCAGCGCGGCCAGCACGCAGATCGCGGTGCCGTGCTGGTCGTCGTGGAACACCGGGATGTCCAGCAGCTCGCGCAGCCGCCGCTCCACCTCGAAGCAGCGCGGCGCGGAGATGTCCTCCAGGTTGATGCCGCCGAACGCGGGCGCGAGGATCTGCACCGTCCGGACGATCTCGTCGGTGTCCTGGGTGTCCAGGCAGATCGGCCACGCGTCGATCCCGGCGAACCGCTTGAACAGCGCCGCCTTGCCCTCCATCACCGGCAGCGCCGCCTCCGGGCCGATGTTGCCGAGGCCGAGCACCGCCGACCCGTCGGTGACGACCGCGACGCTGTTGCGCTTGATCGTCAGCCGGCGGACGTCCTCGGGGTTGCGCGCGATCGCGAGCGACACCCGGGCGACGCCGGGCGTGTACGCCATCGACAGCTCGTCGCGGTTGCGCAGCGGCACCTTCGACTGCATCTCGATCTTGCCGCCGAGGTGCATCAGGAAGGTCCGGTCGCTGACCTTGTGGATCTTGATGGAGTCGATCTTCTCCAGCGCGCTCGCGATCGCCTCGGCGTGCTGGGTGTCGCGGGTGGCGATCGTCACGTCGATGCGCAGCGTCTCGTGCCCCGCCGTGTTGACGTCGAGGGCCGTGACGATGCCGCCGGCGTTCTCGACCACGTGCGTGATCTGGCTGACCGCCTTGCCGCCGGCCGGGACCTCCAGCCGGACGGTGATGGAGTACGAAACGCTGGGCACGCTCGCCACGACAACCTGCTCCCTCTTGCTACCGGGTACGTCCTCGTCCCGGCCGCCACGTCCCATGGGGGCACGGGACGCCCGGGGGCCGTCGCCCTCTCCGCCTGCGGCTCACAGCGCCCGCGCCGCGGCCGCGATCAGGTCGACGGCGGCGGAAGCGGGCAGCCTCGTGGTGTCGATCACGAGATGGTAGAGCCGCGGATCGGCGGGGTCGGCCCCGTAAAAGTGCTTCACGTAGGCCGTGCGGGCGCGGTCGTTGTCATCGAGCATACGCTCAACATCGCGGTCCGGCGTCCCGGTCGCCCCACCCGGACCCCGCGTCCCGCCCGCGGCGCGGCCACGGCGCCCGGCCGGCGCCGCCGTCCCGCCCGGCGCCGCCGTCCCGCCCGGCGCCGCCGTCCCGGCCGACCCAGCCGTCCCGGCCGCGGCGGCCTTCGCCAGCTCGTACGCGGCGACGGCCAGCCGCCGCTCCCGCGGCCCGTCCAGCCGGACGTGCAGCACGCCCGGCAGCCCGGCCAGCACGACCGCGGCGGCGCGGCCGAGCAGCACGCCCCCGCCGTGCTCCGCCGCCTGGTGGATGACGCGCTCGGTGTGCTCGACGAACTCCTCGGGACGGATGATCGCCTGCTCGGGGAGGTAGACGTCCATGGCGCCGAGCGCGACGTTCGGCAGCCGCGCCGCGCCCGCGAGGATGCGGCCGATGCCGCTCTCGGCGCGCCCGTCGTGCGCGAGCGCCTCCTCCAGCGTGCAGCCGATCTCCCCGGCGACCTGCACGGGTATGGCCCGGTCGAGGAACGGCAGCGCGAGGCGCTCGGCGACCGCGGGGCCGACCACGTCGCCCCGCGCGCCGAACGCGGCGGAGATGGTCACGACACGAGCGCTCACACCGCACTACATGCCCGATTCGGCGCGCCCCAACGGCCCGGACGCGCCGCAATCCCAAGCGGGCACGGCGGTTCGGCGCCCCGCCGCCGCGCGAGCGCGCCGGGCCGGGCTCGTCAGAACAGCGCCGACTGGAGCGAGCGGCGGGCCTTGGCGACGCGGGGGTCGTCCGGGGGCAGCAGCTCGAACAGCGACAGCAGGTGCGTGCGGGCCGCGTCGCGGTCGTCGCCCGCGCTGCCGCGCACCGCGGTGAGCAGCCGCCCGAACGCGTCCTCGATCCGGCCGGACACCATCTCGACGTCCGCGGCGTGGATCTGGGCCTGCACGTCGCCGGGCTTCTCCGCCGCCTCCTGGACGGTGCGGTCGGGGTCCAGCCGCTCCACGCGCAGGCTCAGCTCGACGAGCGCGAGGCCCTGCTTGGCCTGGCCGTCCCTCGGGTTCCCGGCGAGGATCCGCTCGAAGGCGGCCTTCGCGCCGTCGAGGTCGCCGCGCTGCAGCGCGTCCTCGGCCTCGGAGTACACCGACCCGGCCGGGGCCGCGGCCTCGCCGGCGGCGGCCTCCTCGCCCGGCGGGGGCTCCGGCAGGATGCCCTCCTGGCGCAGCGCCTCGAAGAGCTGGTCGATCGCCTGCCGGACCTGCGGCTCGGGCGCGGCGCCGTTCAGGAACGGCAGCAGCTGCCCGGCGACGACCGCCGCGACGAACGGGATGCCGCGCACGCCCATCTGCTGCATGTACGCGCCGAGCTGCGGGTTGGCGTCGATGTCGACCTTGGCGAGGATCCACTTGCCGGCCGCCTCGGTGGCGAGCTTCTCCAGGATCGGGCCGAGCTGCTTGCACGGGCCGCACCAGTCGGCCCAGAAGTCGACGAGGACCGGGACGGTCTGCGACCGCTCCACGACCTCGGTGTTGAAGGTCTGGTCGGTGACGTCCACGACGTACGGCCCGCCGGCGGGCGCGCCGCCGGCCGGGCCGCCCGCGGGCGCGGCACCGGCCTGCGCCCGGCGCTCCTGCTGCTTCCTGGCGGCCGCCTGGCGAGCCCCCAGGTCAATGGCCCCGTGCAACGAAAAGTCCCGAGAAGGCATGGGTCCATCCTGCCCCATGACCGGCCCGGTCCGTGCGCCCGTCCGCTCGGAGCGGACCGCCGCGCGCGCCGGGCGCCGCCGGCGCCGCCGCGGGCCGCCGACCGCGACGCCCCGTTCCGAGGGATGCCAACGCAATTGTCCGCCTTTTTTGAATTCTCACCTTCGGTCGGAAGGCAAAGAATCCAGGCGTCCTGCCGTAAAGGCAAAAAGATTGCTGACAGCCATCACCAAGCCCGGTTATAGTCGCGATGTCGATGCATCGTGCGACGGCAAAAGAGATCCGGTGCCCCGGGCCCCGCCGATCCGGCCGGCCCGGGCGCACGGGCGCCGCGTGGCGCCGGGAGCGGCCACCGGCCCGGCTCGGACGACCGTCGCGCTCGCATGACGAGCAACGGGGGGAAACAAGTGATCGCGGAGCATTCCGCGATCGTGGCCCGAGGAATGGGTGTCCGCCGCGGGGGGCGGTGGCTCCTGCGCCCGGTGACCTTCGGCGTGACCGAAGGCGTGGTCGGCTTCGCCGGTCCACCTGGTGTCGGTAAATCCACTCTGCTGGCCACGTTCGCGACCTTGCGCCGGCCCAATTCCGGCGTGCTTCACATTCTCGGGCATGACATAGCGAACGCCGCGGACCTGCGGGCCGCGCGGGCCCGGATCGGCTACCTGCCGGCCCGGTTCGACCGCGCGGAGAGCATGACGGCGGGCGAGTTCGTCGCGTACGCGGCGTACTACAAGCGCACGAGCACCTCAGTGGCACGGTCCATCATGAAGCGGCTGGACCTCGCCGAGGCCGCCGGGACGGCGCTGTCGCTGCTGCCGCCGGACGTCCGGCTGCGCGCCGGCCTCGCCGCCGCGTGCGTGCACGGCCCCGACCTGCTGGTGCTGGACGACCCGTTCGGCGACCTGCGGGCCGCCGCCGACCCGTGGCCGACCGGCGCGGCGGGCCCGGGCGGGTCCGCGTACTCGGCCGCGATGGCCGAGCTGGTCCCGGTGCTGCGGTCGCTGGCGCCGACCGTCCTGGTCAGCGCGGACGACACCGAGACGCTCACCGGCTGGTGCGACCGGCTGCTCACGCTGGCCCGCGGCCGGCTCAGCGAGCAGCCCACGCACTCGGCGGCGGCCCGCCGGGGCCGCTCCGCCGCGGACCGGCGCGTCCCGGCCGACCGCCCGGACGCCGCCGGGCGCCTCGCGGACGAGCCCGCGGACCGGCCGGCCGGAGCCGATCTCGGCACGGAGGCGGGCCGTCCCGCCGACGCGAGCGGCGCGGCCGGACGCCTGATGGGGACCGATCCGCGAGCCGGGGCCGACCGGGTCCCCGCGGACCATCGCGCAGCGGCCGCCGCGACCGGCGACGACGCGTCCGCGCACACACCGAAGAAGCGCACGCGCGGCGCGGCCGGTCGGCCGCGCCGCGGCGGGCCGAAGCGGCGGCCGGCGCGGCTCGCGCTGCCGCATGTCAGGCTGCGGCCCGCCGCCCTGCGTCCCGCCGCGCTGCGCCCGGCGGCCCTTCGGCCGGCGGCGCTGCGTCCGGCCGCGCTGGGGCCCGCGGCGCTGCGGCAGGTGTCGCTGCCGGTGACGAGGCTGCGGGCGAGGCGGGCGGCCGCGGGGAGCGGCGCCGGTGTCTGACCTCGGTCGGGTGCTCCGGCTGGACGCCCGCCGCTCGGCGCTGCTGGTCGCGGTGCCGATCCTCTCCGCGGTCGGGACGGCGGCGGCGGGACCGCCGCTGCTGCCCTCGGTCGCGTACTGGGACAACTCCGTCGTCGCGCTGCTCAACGCGGTGCGCTTCCTCGGCCCGGCGGCGGCCGGGCTCGCCGCGTGGACGGCCGTGCGGGAGCGCCCGCTCGACTACCTGCGCGACCTGACGGCGCGCTCGCCCGCCACGGGCGCCCTGCTCGACCTGCTGCTGCTCTCCGCGGCGGCGCTCGCGTCCTACCTGGTGGTGACCGCGCTGGTGGTCGCGGTCACGCTGCTGCGGCAGGAGGCCGGGCATCCGCACCCGCTAGGCGTGGTGGCCGGGGCGGGCGCGCTGGTCCTGCACGTCGCGGTCGGGTACCTGGCCGGACGGGTCGTCCCGCACCGGGCGACGGCGGCTGTCGTGCTCGCCGTGACGGCCCTGTGGGCGGCCGTGCGCGTGCCGGGGACGTCCTGGCTGAGCCTGCTCCCCCCTGCGGCGTTCAGCCGCATCCACCTCTTCACCACGCTGCGCGCGGGCGTGCTCGCCTACCAGGTGCTGTGGGCGTCGGGGCTGACGGCGGCGCTCGTCCTCGGGTACGTGCTGTGGGCGACGCGGCGGTTCCTGCTCGTCCTGCCGCTGACCCTGGCGCTCGCGGCGACCGGCGGTGCGACGCTCGGGCTGCGCGACGCCGGCGGGACGGTGGCGCCCGCACCGGCGGAGCGGGTGTGCCGGGAATGGCCGCTGACCGTCTGCGTGCATCCGGCGCTCCGCGCGGCGCTGCCCTCGCTGATGACGGCCGTGACGCCGCTCGCGGCGCGGCTGCGCGGCACGCCGGGCGCGTTCACCCGCGTCGAGCAGCTCCCGGGCTGGACGCCCACTGGGGTGGCGGACGGCGTCGCCGGCATCCACCTCGACGAGGATCTGTCGCCCGGCTACCAGGAGCGGGCCGTCCGGCAGATCCGGGACGGCCTGCTGAACGCGAGCGCGTGCGCGGCCCCCGGACGGCCGCGCGGCTACGGCTCGCTGGTGGACGCGTGGCTGCTCGGCGAGCAGCCGCCGGCGATCCGCGACGCGGTGGCGGCGCGCCGGTTCGGCTCATGGGACGACGACCGGCGGCGCGCATGGCTGCGCCGCCATTTCGCCGGCTACCGGGCGTGCGCGCTGGGCCCGGCGGACTTCCGGCCCGCGCCCCGGCGCGTCCACCGTGGCGCGGGACGGACGGCACGGGACGCGCACCGGGCCGTCCCGGCGGGTCCGCGGGAGCTCGGCAGCGCGAGTTCCCCCGCGTGACCGCGGCGGAACCCCCATTCGGCCGCGGTCACGCGGAAGTCGCGGGCCTCAGGCCCGTCCGGCGGGCTGCGGCTCGGGACGGGCGGCGGCCGGCTTGGCCCAGTGCCGCTCGACGAAGAACGGAGCGACGGGCAGCACCGCGGCGATGAGCGCGAGCACGGTGCGCTTGAGTCCCCAGCCGAGCTTCTCGCCGGTGACGTACGCCAGCCCGACGTAGGCGAGGAACAGGATGCCGTGGATGGGCCCCATCACCTGGACGGCCACCGGCAGGTCCGCGCCGTACTTCAGCGGCATGGCGATCAGCAGCAGGACCAGGAACGAGGTCGCCTCGGCGATGGAGACGACACGGAATGCGCGCACGATGTCCACGGACCCCTCAACGTCCCGCCCCCGTTCCGGGTTTCCCGCCCCCCTATGGCCCTGCTCACACGCCCCGCGTTCACGTGCAGGGCACGGACCGTTACCAAGATGGGACGACATGCCGGGCACCCACCCGCTCTAAGGTGTCGGGGTGGACTGGAGCCTGCTGACTTGTGCGCGCAAGGGGCACATCACCTACGCCCCCGACGAGAAGCCGCTCCGCGAGCGGCTGCTGGTGTCGTCCCCCGTCGGGGACGCGTGGCGGTGCCTGCGCTGCGGCGCGTACGTGCACGGCGAGCCGCACGGCTCGGGCCCGGCGGACCGGGCGCCGCTGGTGAAGCGCGGCAAGGAGCTGCGGGACGCGTTCATCATGCGGTTCTTCGCGGTGGAGCGGCTGATCCGCGGGCTGATCGTGGCGGTGGCGGCGTACGGGGTGTGGCGGTTCGCGCAGAGCCGCGGCTCCATCGAGCAGGTCTTCGAGAAGGAGATCCCGCTGCTGCGGCCGATCGCCAAGCAGTTCGGCTGGGACCTGGACCACTCCAAGATCGTCACCTCGATCCGGCACGTGTTCGGGCTGGAGGAGAGGACGCTGCGCTGGCTCGCGATCGGGCTGCTGGTGTACGCGGCGATCGAGATCATCGAGGCGGTCGGGCTGTGGCTGCTGCAGCGCTGGGGCGAGTACTTCGCGGTCGTCGCGACCTGCTTCGGCCTGCCGGTCGAGATCTACGAGCTGTCCGAGAAGGTGACCGTGCTGCGCATCGGCGCGCTGGCCATCAATATCGGTCTGATCGTCTACATCATCGTCACCAAACGGCTGTTCGGGGTGCGCGGCGGCCGGGCGGCCCACGAGGCGCATCTGCGCAGCGAGTCGCTGATGGAGGTGGAGCACGCGGCGACCGATCCGGACGTCGCGGGGACGCCGCGTCCCGCCGCCGGGTCGCCCGGGTGAGGTGAGTGGGCGGTAAGTCCGGGAATGTGGGGGACATGCCGAAGAACGACGCGGCCCGCGAGCCCGCCCCCCAGCGCGTGCGACCCGTCCCCCGGCGCGGTCTCCTCACCGCCCTCCTGCTCGTCGTGGCGACCATCGCGGTCGTCATCGTCGTGCAGCGGGCGGTGGACGGCCTGCCGCACTGGCTGAACCCGTTCCACGAGGAGACGAAGGACCGCAGCGGCCCGGTGCTGCTGCAGTCGATCCGCGACCTGAACCGGTACGAGGCCGCCAGCGGCAACTTCCAGGTCGTCGTCGACCTGGAGAAGGACGCGAAGTTCCTGCCGTCGTCGCTGCGCGGCAAGCGGACCCTGTTCGTGGGCAACGGCTCCGTCGACGCCTACGTGGACTTCTCGAAGATCGCCTCCGGCGCCGTCAAGGTGAACGCCGACCGGACGGCCGCGGTCATCACGCTGCCGCACGCCCAGCTCGAGCCGACGAACCTCGACACCAAGCGCAGCTACGTCTACGCGACCGAGCGCGGCCTGTTCGACCGGTTCGGCGACTTCTTCAGCAGCAACCCCGACAACCAGCAGCAGCTGTACGTCCTGGCGAGCCAGAAGATCCAGACGGCGGCGCAGCAGAGCAACCTGGCGGCGCAGGCGGACGCCAACACCAAGCGGATGCTGGAGAACATGCTGAAGGCGCTGGGCTTCAGGACGGTCACCGTCCAGCAGCCCAACGCCCAGTAGCCTCCCGCCGTTACGCGTTACGCGTTCGGGACGCGGAGGATCAGCGCGTCGCCCTGGCCGCCGCCCCCGCAGAGCCCGGCCGCGCCGACGCCGCCGCCGCGCCGCTTGAGCTCGTAGGCGAGGTGCAGCGCGATGCGGGCGCCGGACATGCCGACCGGGTGGCCGAGCGCGATCGCGCCGCCGTTGACGTTGACCTTCTCGGGGCCGACGCCGAGGTCGCGCATCGACTGGATACCGACCGACGCGAACGCCTCGTTGATCTCGATGAGGTCGAGGTCGTCGACGGTCAGGCCCTCCTTGCCGAGGGCGTGCTTGATGGCGTTGGACGGCTGGGACTGCAGCGAGTTGTCCGGGCCGGCGACGTTGCCGTGCGCGCCGATCTCGGCGAGCCAGGTCAGGCCGAGCTCCTCGGCCTTCGCCTTGGACATCACCACGACGGCGGCGGCGCCGTCGGAGATCTGCGAGGACGACCCCGCGGTGATCGTCCCGTCCTTGCTGAACGCGGGGCGCAGCCGCGCGAGCGACTCGGCGGTGGTGTCGGCGCGCACGCCCTCGTCCTTGGCGAACACGATCGGGTCGCCCTTGCGCTGCGGGATCTCGATCGGGGCGATCTCGTCGTCGAACACGCCGTTCTTGATGGCCGCGGCGGCGCGCTGGTGGGAGCGGGCGGAGAACTCGTCCTGCTCCTCGCGGCTGATGCCGAGCTTGGCGTTGTGGTGCTCGGTGGACTCGCCCATCGCGATGCCGTCGAACGCGTCGGTCAGCGCGTCGTAGGCCATGTGGTCGAGGACCTCGATCGAGCCGTACTTGTAGCCGGCGCGGGACTTCGGCAGCAGGTGCGGGGCCTGCGTCATCGACTCCATGCCGCCCGCCACCACGATGTCGAACTCGCCGGCGCGGATCAGCTGGTCGGCGAGCGCGATCGCGTCCAGCCCGGACAGGCAGACCTTGTTGATCGTGATGGACGGGACGTTCATCGGGATGCCGGCCTTGACCGCCGCCTGCCGGGACGGGATCTGCCCCGCGCCCGCCTGCAGCACCTGCCCGAGGATCACGTACTGCACCTGGTCGCCGGAGACGCCCGCGCGCTCCAGCGCCGCCTTGATCGCGTGGGCGCCGAGGTCGGCTGCGGAGAAGTCCTTCAGCGCGCCCTGCAGGCGCCCGACGGGGGTGCGCGCTCCGGCGACGATCACGGACGTGGCGGTCATGTGGGGGCCTCCAGGATGGTGCTGCGGCGACGTTTGCCACCATACCCAGGGAAGCGGCGCACGCTTCCGTTCGCCCCTGTCTGGCCGTCCGTAGGGAGAAACGCCCATGCTGACCCGTATCGACCACATCGGCATTGCCTGTCACGACCTGGAGGCCACCGTCGCGTTCTACCAGGCGACCTACGGCTTCACCGACGCGCACTTCGAGGTGAACGAGGAGCAGGGCGTCCGGGAGTGCATGCTCAAGATCAACGAGACCGGCGACGGCGCGGCCAGCTACCTGCAGCTCATCGAGCCGATCCGGGACGACTCGGCGGTCGCCAAGTGGCTGGCCAAGAACGGCGAGGGCGTGCACCACATCGCGTTCGGCACGGACCAGGCCGTCGCGGACGAGGCGGCGGAGATCGGCGGCAAGGGCGTCCGGGTGCTGTACGACGCGCCGAGGAACGGCTCCATGGGTTCCTTGATCAACTTTTTGCACCCGAAGGACTGCCACGGCGTGCTGACCGAGCTGGTCCAGAAGGCCTAGCCGGCGGGCGCGGGGGCCGCGGGATCCGGCGGGACGGGGGCGCGGCCCGCGCACCGGCGCGGTCTCGCGCGCGCGCCGCGCGGGCGCGATCGGATCGTGACGTGTTCGATATCACCTCGCAGGCCGGTGGGGTGCAAGACCGCCGCTCTGTGAGCATTCGGACACATCTGGTGCATTTGCGGCCCCCGTACCTGGGCACCCGGGGCACCGGACACCGTAACCGCAAACTGGGACAAACCACGCAGCGCGTCAAGATGAGCCCCCAACACGGCAGTGTCCGGAGTACGCTTCATCCACCGGAAGAGGTCTGGGGCACCGCGCCCTTTCATGGCGGCCGTCCATGCCAGGCGATCAACCGGTCCCCGGAACCACCCGTAGCCCCGTCACATCAGGATTGAGCCCTATGCAGTCCGACATCGACGCCCAGCTCAGCAACTTCTTCGAGGACACGCCCCCGCGCGATTTCGACGTGGTGCTCCGTGGCTACGACCGGCACCAGGTCGACGAGCACATCAAACAGCTCGAGAACGAGGGCCGGCAGGCACGCGAGCAGTCCCAGGCCCTGCAGCGGGAGCTGTCGGACGCCCATCGGCAGCTGCAGGAGCAGGAACGTCCCACCTACTCCGGCCTCGGCGCCCGCATCGAGCAGCTGCTGCGGCTCGCCGAGGAGCAGGCCACCGAGCTCGTCCAGGCCGCCCGCTCCGAGGCCAACGAGATCAAGGCCGCCGCGAAGGTCGACGCCGCCGAGCAGCGCGCCACCGCCGAGAACGACGCCGCCGAGCTGCGCGCCACCGCCCAGCGCGAGGGCGACGACATGCGCCAGGCCGCCGAGCGCGAGGCCGAGGAGGTGCGCACCTCCGCCCGCCGCGAGGCCGACGAGCTGACCTCCACGACCGAGCGCGAGGTCGCCAAGCTGCGCGCCACCGCCGACCACGAGGTCGCCGAGAAGCGCGCCGCCGCCGAGCGCGAGATCGCCAAGCTGCGCACCACCACCGAGCGCGAGGTCGCGCAGCTGCGCGCGTCCACCAAGCGCGAGCGCGACGAGATCCTCACCACCGCCAAGCGGCAGGCCGACGAGATGCGCGCGCAGGCCCAGCGCATCCTGGAGGAGAGCGAGGCGCAGCGGGCACAGGCCGAGGCCGAGTTCGAGATCCAGCTCGCCGCCCGCCGCGAGGAGGCCGACCGGCAGGACGCCGAGCGGCACGCCGCCGCGCAGGCCGCCACCCAGAAGCTGGTCGCCGAGGCCGAGCAGCGCGCCGCGTCCGCCGAGCAGCGCGCAGCCAAGGCCACCCAGCAGGCCGAGCAGACCCGGCGCGAGGCCGACTCGCACGCCAAGCAGCTCATGGCCAACGCGCGCAAGAACTCCGACAACGTCATCGCCGAGGCCAAGTCGCAGGCCGAGCAGCTGCTCGCCGAGACCAAGGCCGAGGCCGACCGCGTCCGCACCGCCGCGCAGCGCCAGGTCGACGAGCTGACCCGGCAGCGCGACAGCATCACCAGCCACCTCAACCAGCTGCGCCAGCTCATCGGCGGCGTCGCCCCGGCGATGGGCGGCGAGCCCGAGCTGGCCGCGCCGCCGGAGAAGGCCGCCATCCCGGCCGCCGAGCCGAAGCCGGCCCCGGCGCAGCAGCAGGGCCAGCCGAAGCAGCAGCCCGCTCAGCCCGCCGGCAAGGCCGCGCCCGCCAAGCAGGCCCAGGCCAAGAAGTCCGACGAGGACGACGAGGACTGGTGGCAGGAGTGACCCGCCGGGCCGGCTGACGGCCCGGAGCGTCCCGACGGAGAGCCTGGAGGCGGAAACGTCTCCGGGCTTTCCGTCGTCTACACCCGTAACGCGTGGTCGGCGGCCCTCCGTCCGGACCCGTGAACGACGACGGCAGGACGGCGAAGGAGAGCGGCGTGCCCGACGACACCCCCAGCGAGGACCGGCCGGACGGGGCGCCCGGAAAGGCGCGCACCGGCACCGCCGGCAAGGTCCCCGCGCCCGCACCCCCCGCCGACACCACGGACGCCCCGGAGACCCCGGACGACCCGGAGTCCGCGAAGGATCCGGAGACCGCGAAGGACGGGAAGGACGCGGAGGGCGGGGACGGCGCCGCGGCCGCCGGGGCCCCCACCGGCGCGCTCGACCCCGAGGCCGTGGACGAGGAGCCCGCCTGGGAGCTCGATCCGGCGACCGGCGGCCCGCGGACGCGCCCGGCGGAGGTCGAACCGGTGACCGAGCGGTCGCCGGCGCCCGGCGACGGCGGCGCGGTGCCCGACCCGGACGCGCCCGACCCGGCGCACGACGTGGAGCAGCGCCGCCGCGAGGCCGGCGTGAACCCGCTGTTCCCGTTCGGCCGGCCCGGGCAGCCGCTCGGCCGCGCCCACCCGTTCGTGTTCGGGTTCACCGCCGCGCTCGGCGTGATCACCGCGTGGATGCTGGTGAAGGCCGCGACGAACGCCAAGTCGGTGCTCGTCATGATCGTGGTGGCGATGTTCCTCGCGGTCGGCCTGAACCCGGCGGTCGAGCGGCTGCGCCGGTTCGGGCTACCGCGCGGCGCCGCGGTCGGCACGGTGTTCCTGATCGTGATCCTGTTCTTCGCGGGGTTCGTCGCGTCGCTCGTCCAGCCGGTCACCGAGCAGGTCACCGAGCTGCGGCACTCCATCCCCGACTTCGTGAACCAGCTGCAGAACAACAAGACGCTGGCCGACTGGGACAAGCGCTACGGGCTGCTCAAGCGCGCGGAGAAGGCCGTCAACAGCCCCGGGTTCCAGAACGGGCTGACCGACACCGCCACCGGCATCGGCAAGGTCGCGATCAACGGCGTGTTCCAGACCGTCACGATCCTGATCCTGACGCTCTACTTCATGAGCTCGCTGCCGCAGATCAAGACGTTCTTCTACCAGCTCGCGCCGCGCTCCCGGCGGGCCCGCGTCGCGCTGCTCGGCGACGAGATCCTGGACCGGATCGGCGGGTACGTCGCCGGCCAGTTCACGATCGCGTTCATCGCGGGGCTCTGCTCGTACATCTTCCTGTCGATCCTCGGGGTGAAGTACGCGCTGGCGCTGGCGCTGATCGTCGCGGTGACGGACCTCGTCCCGCTGATCGGCGCGACGATCGGCGCGGTGATCGTCTGCCTGGTCGCGTTCCTCACCGGGACGACCACCGACCTCATCATCTGCGTGATCTTCTACGTGGTGTACCAGCAGGTCGAGAACTACCTCGTGTATCCGCGGGTCATGAAGCGGACGGTCGACGTGCAGCCGGCGGTGACGATCGTCGCGGCGCTGGTCGGCGCGGCGCTGCTCGGCGTGGTCGGGGCGCTGCTGGCGATCCCGACGGCGGCGGCGATCTCGCTGCTGATCCGCGAGGTGGTCATGCCGCGGCAGGAGACGCTCTAGCGCGGGTCTGCGCGGTCGGCGGGTCCGCGCCCTCAGCGGGTCTGCGCGGTCGGCGGGGCCGCGCCGTCAGCGGGTGGTGCGGGCCGCCGCGGCGGCGAACTCGGCGACGGCCTGGTTGAACAGGTCGGGCTGCTCGACGGCGCACAGGTGCCCGGCCCGCGGGATGACGAGCAGCTCGGCGTTCGGGAGGGCGTCGGCCATGGCGCGCGCCTCGTCCTCGGTGGCGAGGGTGTCCTCGTCGCCGACCATCACCAGCGCGGGCACCTTGAGGCCGCGCAGCGTCTCGAACGACTCGGGACGCGCGGCCATCGCCCGCTGCGCCCACGCGGCGGCCGGCGCGGGCGTCGCCTGCACGAGCCCGCGGACGCGCCCGTACACGAGGGCGCGCTGCCGGTAGGTGGTCGGCCCGACGAGCCCGGGCAGCATCTCGTCCAGCAGGACCTGGACGCTGCCGTCGCGGTCGATCACGTCGGCCTGCCGCAGCCGGTTCTCGCGGACGCCGGGGGTGTCGGCGGCGGCGCGGGTCGACGCGAGGACGACGCCGAGGACCAGGTCGGGATGGCGGCGGCACAGCGCCATCGCGACGTACCCGCCCATGGACAGGCCGCCGACGACGGCGCGCTGGAGGCCGAGGCGGCGGAACAGGTGCGCGACGTCGTCGGCCATCGCGTCGACCGAGGGCTCGTCGGTGCCGAGCCGCGAGCCGCCGAACCCGCGCAGGTCCGGGGTGATGACGCGGAACCGGTTCGCGAGGCCCTGCCGCTGCTCGAGCCACATCGCCGAGGAGAGCGGGAAGGCGTGCAGCAGGACGAGGGGTGTCCCCGTCCCGACGTCCCTGGCGTACAGCTGCACGGTCATCCGGTTCCCTCACGTCCGCGTCCGCGAAACGCCGCCGCGTTCACGCGGCGGTCGGACAATCGTTACCCGCGATCGGGGGCGGTGGGACGGGAGTGGCCGCGATCGGCCGCGCGCGTTTATCTGTCCGGTTCGTCCCATTCTGTGGGGAGCGGATACGCGTCCGGGGCGACGTGCCGGACGATCTCGTTCAGCACGGTCCGGACGTACGGCTCTCCCACCCACAGGTGCTTGGCGTTGTCCACGCCGATCACCTCCGCCTGCGGCGCGCGCGCGAACCGCTCCCGCGCCTCCGCCGGGCGCAGGTAGTCGTCGAACTCCGGGACGAGCGCGACGAGCGGCCGCCCGTCGGCGCCCCACGCGTCCAGGTCGGCGTCCCCGGCCCGCTTCAGCGGCGGCGACAGCAGGATCGCGCCCTCGACCAGCGGGTCCAGCCCCCAGCGCAGCGCCAGTTCTGTGCCGAACGACCAGCCGAGCAGCCACGGCCGCGGCAGGTCGTGGTACTCGGTGTACTCCAGCGCCGCCGCGACGTCGAAGCGCTCGGTCTCGCCCTCGCCGAACTCGCCCTCGCTGGTGCCGCGCGCCGACGTCGTCCCCCGCGTGTTGAACCGCAGGACGGCGAGGCCCGCGAGCGCGGGCAGCCGGTAGGACGCCTTGCGCAGCACGTGGCTGTCCATCATGCCCTCGGCGGTCGGCAGCGGGTGCAGGCAGACCAGCGTCGCGACCGGCGGCCGGTCCGGCGGCAGCGCCAGCTCACCGACGAGCCGCAGCCCGTCGGAGGTGTGCAGGGTGATCTCCTCGCGCCGCGCCGGGAGCACCGTCGCCGCCCTGATCTCCGCCATCGACTCCCTCACTCGGTGATGCCGTGCGCTGCTCGCACTGGTAGCGCCGTGCGCTGGTAGCGCCGTGCGCTCGTCACGCCGTGCGCTAGTAGCGCGGCGCGTTCCTGCTCCGCTGGACGCGCGGCGCCCGGCGGGCCCGCGCCTGCCAGCACGGGCGGTGCCAGTGCCGCCGGTCGTCGGCGCCGCCCCGCTCGTCCGCCGGCCACGCGACGACGTGCGGGATACCCGGCGGGATCTCCTGGTCGCAGCCCGGGCACCGGTACGCCTTCGTCGCGCCCGCCCCGGCGATGGACCGGACGATCCATTCGCCGTCCGGGCCGTCCTCCGTCCGCTGCGCCCAGCCCCCGCCGCCGCTGCCCTGTGGCGGTTTCCCGGACACGGCACGGCGGTTCTTGCGGGGGCTCATGTCCCAAGGATATTCAGCGGATCGGCACGCCCGCGGTGACGTGCTCGGTGAGCAGCGGGACGGGCGCGAGGGCCGGCTCGCGGGTCTCGGCGTGCAGGGCGCGCAGCACGGCCACGGCCCGGTCGATCCCGAGGCGGTCGAGGTCGGCGATCGGACCCGTCGGGTAGCCGCAGCCGAGCGTCATCGCGGCGTCGATCGCGTCCGGGTCGGCGTAGCCGGCGCCGAGCATCGCGGCGGCGTCGTTGAGGTAGGGGAAGCGCAGCGCGTCCACGATGAACCCGGCGCGGGCGCGGCAGCGGACGGCGGTGAGGCCGAGCCGTCCGGCCAGCTCGGCGGCGCGGTCGGCGACGCCGGGGCCGGTCGCGACGGTCTCCGCGATCTCCGCGAGCGCGCCCGCCGCGTCCGGCAGGTGCAGGCCGACGACGTCGGCGGGACGTCCGGACGCCATCGCCGCCTCGGCCACCGGGACCGTCGCGGACGTGACGGCGAGGACCGCGCCGGGCTTGGCGGCCTGCGCCGCGGCGGCGAGCAGCTCCCGGCCCGCGCCGGCGTCACCGGACGCCTCGACGATCAGGTCGCAGTCGGCGAGGTCGGCGGCGGCGTCGCGGACCTGCGCGCCGGCGCGGTCGCAGATCGCCGCGAACGCGTCGGCGAGGGCACCGGTGCCGAGGACGCCGACGACGGGCGCGGGACCGTCCGCCCGCGCGGGCGCCTCCTCCTTCGGCGCGCCGTGGTCGTAGAAGCCGCGGCCCGTCTTGCGGCCGAGCAGGCCCGCCGTGACCAGCTCGCGCAGCAGCGGCGACGGCGCGTGCCGCCGGTCGCGGGTCTCGGCGTGGATCGCCTCCAGCACCTCAACGCAGGTGTCGAGGCCGATCAGGTCCATCAGGGTGAACGGGCCCATCGGCAGGCCCGCGCCCGCCGTCATCGCGGTGTCGATGTCGTCGCGGGTCGCGTGCCCGGACTCCAGCATCCCGGCGGCCTGGTTGAGGTAGCCGAACAGCAGCCGGTTCGCGACGAACCCGGCGCGGTCGCCGATCGTCACCGGGGTCTTGCCGAGGTCCTTCACCAGCGCGGCGACGCGGTCCACCGCGTCCGGCTCGGTGAGCACCGTGCGGATCACCTCGACGAGCTTCATGACCGGCGCCGGGTTGAAGAAGTGCACCCCGACGATCTTGGTGGGCCGCTCGGTGGTGACCGCGATGTCGGTGACCGACAGCGACGAGGTGTTGGTGGCGAGCACCGCGTCGGCGCGGCACACCCCGTCCAGCGTCGCGAACACCTTCCGCTTCAGGTCGAGCCGCTCCGGCACCGCCTCGATGACCAGGTCGCAGTCGCCGAGGTCGGCGAAGTCGGTGGACAGCGCCACCCGGCCGAGGATCTCGCGCTGCGCGTCCTCGGTGAGCTTCCCGCGCTTCACCGCGCGCCCCGTCGACTTCTCCAGGTGGCCGCGGCCGCGCTCCAGCGCGTCCTCGTTCACCTCGATGCCGACGACCGCGAGGCCGCCGCGCGCCAGCACCTCCGCGATGCCCGCGCCCATGGTGCCCAGTCCGACGACCCCGACCCTGCTGAACGAACCACCAGTCATGCACCGCAGTCTCCCAGAGCGCTCGGCCCGCCCGGATGCCGGGTACGACCGGGACGTGCGCTTCGGAATCTTCCTGCTCGCCGCCCGCTATCCCGGTCAGGACGACGCCGCCGCCCTGGCCCGCACGGTCGAGGCCGCCGTCGCCGCGGAACGCGCCGGATTCGACGACGTGTGGCTGGCCGAGCACCATTTCATGTCCTACGGCGTCATCCCGTCCGCCACGCTCATGGCGGGTCACATTCTCGCCCTGACCGGCCGCATTCACGTCGGCACGGCGGTCAGCGTCCTTTCCGACCAGCATCCCGTCGCGCTCGCGGAACAGGCGGCGATGCTGTCACTGCTTTCCGGGGGGCGTTTCCGGCTCGGCGTCGGACGCGGCGGCCCGTGGCGCGGTCTCGAGGTCTTCGGAACCGGGCTCCGCCGCTACGAGGAAGGGTTCGCCGAATCCCTCGACCTGCTGCTCGCCTGGCTGCGCTCGGAACGGCTCGGATGGCAGGGCGAGCATTTCTCGTTCCGCGAAGTCCCGGTCGTGCCGAGAACGGACGTGCCGCCGCCGGTCTCCGTCGCGTGCACCTCTCCCGCCACCGAGGCCGTCGCCGCCGAACGCGGCCTGCCGATGCTCCTCGGAATGCACGTCGGCGACGACGAGAAGGCCGCCGCCGTCGCCCGCCACGGCGACCCGGATCTGCCGCACGTCTCCGTCCACCTCGCGCAGGTCGCCGACTCGCGAGACGCGGCCGTCCGGACGCTGCTCGCCGAGATGCCGCGCTGGCTCGGCCCCGGCCTGGACGGGTACGTGCCCGTCGACGACCGGCCCCGGCCGTCCCGCGACCCCGCCGCCTACACCCGCCGCCTCTGCGACCTGCACCCCGTCGGCTCCCCCGACGACTGCGCCGCCGCGCTCGCCGCCACCGCCGGGCGGACCGGGATCCGGCACCTCGTCCTGCTGGTCGAGGCCGCCGGATCGCACCGCGCGACGCTCGAGAACATCGCCCGCCTCGGCGAGGAGGTCCTCCCGAAAACGCGCGCCGCCCTCTCCTGACGCGGCGCTCCCGTGACATGGGGCGCTCTCCTGACGCGCGGACGCGCCGCCCTTCGCGGAAGGGCGGCGCGTCCGGGAGCGATTCGGCGAGGGCCGCCGAATCAGCAGTCGCGCAGTTCCGGAGACTGGTTCAGGATCTGCTCGCGCGGCGTCACGAACGTGCGGTACGCCGCCGAATCGCCGGACGGGAAGACGGCGACCCGATGGCAGTTCTGGAACGCCAGCTTCACCCCGAAGTAGCGTTCCAGCGTGCCGCGCATCGCGTCGCTCGCCAGCACGCGCAGCAACTGGCCGCGCGCCCGCTCGTCCGGCGGCGGCGTCAGGTTGTCGGCGAACTCGCCGCCGTCCACCTGCAGCCGCGCCACCAGACCGCTGATCAGCTCCCACGCGTACGGGAGGGACGTCCTGATGCATTCGACGAACTCCCTGTCGCCGATCTCGCCCTGGCGAGCCGTCTCCAGGAGTTCGGGGGTCACGTCGAGGGACATCGCGGGGGTCCTTTCGCAGACGGATGAAACCCACCACCCGCGACGCTAATCACGGCATCCCGACAATTCCAGGCTTGACAGAGATCCTTACATGAGCCATGCGCGACCCGCGGCCGACCGGCCGGGAGCCCCCGTTCGTCCCGGCCGGAAGGCCTCGTTCGTCCCGGCCGGAATGCGTCCGCTCGTCGACTCGGGAAGCCGCCGGCCCGGCGGCCGGCGGCCCGCGCCGTCAGCCCGCGGGCGCCGCTCCGTGCCGTCCGGACGGCCGCCGCACCGGGCGCGTGCCCCGCTGCGCCCGCTCCTCCCAGAACTCGCGCGCCCGCCGCGCCAGCGTCGCGTTCCGCGCCGCCCGCGCCTCGGCGCGCCGCTCGCGGGCCCGCTCCTGCATGATCGACCGCATGATGTCGTGGTGGTACACGGCCCCTCCTCCGTCGCGGGCCGCGGAAACGACCCGACATCCAAGAGGTTCGTCCTAAGGCCCCCGCCCCCACATCAGGACGACGCCCTATATCCGGCCTTACGGGGGTCTTAGACGCTCTTATGCAGGCCAATGCGATGTCGGTCGCGGCTGGCAGAATCCCGCGGCATGGACGAACTCCTGGCGGGGCTTGACGACGTCGACTGGGCCGGGCTCGGCCACGCCTACGGCTCCGCCGACGACGTCCCAGACCTCCTGCGGACGCTGCAAGCCCCGGGCCAGGAGGACCGCCAAGACGCGCTGCACATGCTCTACGCGAGCATCTACCACCAGGGCAGCCGCTACCCGGCGTCCGGTGCCGCCGTGCCGTTCCTGCTCGCGCTCGCCGCCGACCCCGCCACCCCCGACCGCGACGACCTGCTGTACCTGGCCGCCGGGATGGCGATCGGCTTCGACGAGTCGCACCTGCCGTCCGGCGTCGACATCGCCGGGTGGCGGCGCGAGGTCGCCCGGCTGCGCGCCGCCGACCCCGCCGACGAGGAACGCCGGCTGGACGCCTGGGTCGAGGAGGCCGGCGATCGCGCCGAGCGCTCCTCCAGGCGGCGCCACCGGCAGCTCGTGGACGCCGGTTACCTGCTGCGCAACGCCGAAGCCGAACTGGCCGCCTACGACGCCGTCCGGTCCGGGCTGCCCGTCGTCCGCGCCCTGCTCACCGACGCCGACGCGCACGTCCGCGCGGCGGCCGCCTACGCGGTCGGCTGGTTCCCCGAGGAGGCCGCCGCGTCGCTGCCGGCGCTGCGGGCGCTGCTCGCCACCGAGACCGACCCCGGTGTCACCGCGAACGCCATCGTCTCCGCCGGTCTCCTCGACGGCCGCGACCTCATCCCCCGGCTCCGCGAGCACCTCGCCGGCACCGAACCGCTCCCCCGCTGGGCCGCCGCCATCGCACTCCTCCGCCTGGACGTCACCGACCCGTCCGTCATCGCCGAACTCGCCGCCACCACCGTCACGCCGCCCGAGATGCCCGGCCCGCCCGTCGCGTTCATGAACGGCGACCTGCGCCTCTACTCGACCGCCGCAATCGCCGCAATGGCCGAACCGCCGGACCAGGCCGTCGGCGCCGTCCTCGACGGGCTGTCCCGCACGTCCGACGACGCGTCCTTCCCCATGGCCGCCACCGCGCTGCGGCTGACCTTCGGCGAGCCGTCCCGGCCGCTGCCGCCCTACGCCTCCCTCACGCCCGCGCAGCAGCGGACCGTCCGGGTCATCGCCGAACTCCCGCACGACAGCTGGCAGTGGGGCAACCTCCTGGAGGTCCTGCGCGACTGGGGCCTGCCCAACGACCGCGACGAGTGCCGTGCGTACGCGGGTCTCGCATGACGGCCACGCCACGTCCACGGCGGAACTAAGGTTGGGCAACGTGCGTCTCGTTATCGCCCGCTGCAGCGTCGACTACGCCGGCAAGCTCACCGCCCACCTGCCCATGGCCCCCAGGCTCGTCCTGATCAAGTCGGACGGGAGCGTGAGCATCCATGCCGACGACCGCGCCTACAAGCCGCTGAACTGGATGAACCCGCCGTGCTCCCTGCGCGAGGAGCCCTACGACGAGAACGGCGCGATCGCCCGCTGGACGGTGACGCACGGCAAGTCGGGCGAGCGGCTGATCCTCACCATCGAGGAGATCCTCCACGACACCAGCCACGAGCTGGGGCTGGACCCGGGCCTGCAGAAGGACGGTGTCGAGGCGCACCTGCAGGAGCTGCTCGCCGAGCACATCACCACGCTCGGCGACGGCTGGTCGCTGATCCGCCGCGAGTACCCGACCGCGATCGGCCCCGTCGACATCCTGTGCCGAGACGCCGACAGCGCCACCGTCGCCGTCGAGATCAAGCGGCGCGGCGAGATCGACGGCGTCGAGCAGCTCACGCGATACCTGGAGCTGCTGAACCGCGACCCGCACCTGGCGCCGGTCCGCGGGATCTTCGCGGCGCAGGAGATCAAGCCGCAGGCCCGCGTCCTCGCCACGGACCGCGGCATCAACTGCGTCACCCTCGACTACGACGCACTCCGCGGCATCGAACACGAGGGCACCCTGTTCTGACCCTCGGGCGCCGCTGGCTCTGAGCCTCCGGCGCCGCTGGCTCCGAGCCTTTAGCGTCGGCGGCTCTGAGCCCTCGGCGCCGCCGGCCCGGCCGCTATTGCGCGGCGACGGCCTCGATCTCCAGGAGCATCGCCGAGTCGGACAGGGCGTCGACGCCCGCGAGAAGGCTGGTCGGACGGCAGTCCCCGGCGGCGAGCTCGGCGGTGACGGCGTCGTAGTTCGCGGTCAGCGCGGGCAGGTCCACGGTGAACAGCCGGATCTGGACGACGTCGGCGAGCGCGAACCCGGCCTTGCCGAGCGTCTCCCGCAGCCGCTGGAACGACAGCGCCACCTGAGCGCGGATGTCACCGGCATGCGCGATGGCCCCGTCATCGCCGCGCGCCTCATGCCCGGCAACGAAGAGCCAGCGTTCAGGCCGCTCGATCAGGACGGCCCGCTCGTACCCGAGCCGGTCGCCGAACATGCGCGGATCTATATCGACGCGGTTCATCTCTCGCTCCCTGGTGTCCGTTTTCTGCTGCCTCGTTTCAGGCCTCTGCTACCCCTACCCGCCGCGCGGCGATAATTCTCAGGTCGAGGTTGGATCCGGCCCTCGAACTGAGTGCTCGTCCTTAAATGGGGAGGCGGTTTGGATATCCATCAAGGGTTTCTGATTCTCGGAGCGGGTGTTCAAGTGACCCTGGACAAGGGTGTTCGGGAGATCGTGGATAAGGGTGTTCGGGTGGTGGGGTGGCGCTTGCGTACGGGGCCGCCCCTCCAAAGTCAAGGGCGCCTTCGGCGTCG
>NZ_JBEZJL010000075.1:0-54788 GCF_040651755.1 Actinomadura sp. NPDC048394
ACGTCGCGCGCCCCCGGGCGGCCCCCGCCCCGGCGCCCGCGCACCCCCCCCCCCCCCGCGTCGCCCGCGGGGGCGGGGCCCGCCCCCCCCCCGCCCCCGCCCGGCCGCCCGGTGCGGCCTTAAGAACCTCTTATGCGGGGCGGCCACCGTGGGCGCATGGCCAAGACAACCAAGACAACGATGCTCGGGCTCGGCGCGATCACCGCGGGGGCGGTCGCGGCGGTGACCGCGTGCGGCGTGCCCGTCGCGGCGGCGCCGGCGGCCGCGAAGGAACCGGTGAAGGTCGAGGGCGGGCAGGTCGTCGTCCCGGTCAGCGGCGGTTCGGCGCGGGTGGACGTCGCCGGCCTGGCCGTGACCGCGCGGACCGGCGGCGGCGCGCCGCTGACGCTGTCCGCGCCCGTGCGGGGGCTCGGCGCGCCGAGCCGGATCACGCACAAGGACGGCGCCGCGAGCTGGTCTTACCCGTCGCGCGGCATCACCGTCACCGCGCGGGCGCGCGCCGGGCGGCTGGCGATGCACCTGCACTCCGACCGCGCCGGCGACCTCCGCTGGCCGCTGACGGGCACGGACCGCTCGACGTCGCGGCTGTCCGTCCCGACGGGCGAGGGCCTCGGCATCCCGGTGGACGACCCGTTCTGGAACTCCGGCGAGGCGAGGTTCGCCGGCTCCGAGATCGCCATGGCCGGCGGGATGACGATGCCGTTCTGGGGGTTCCAGGACGGCTCCCGATCGGCGACCTACATCGTCCCGACCGACATCGGCACGTCGCTGACGTTCGTCTCGTCCGGCGGGCGCCTGCACGGCGAGACCGCGCACGACTTCGGCGAGGCCAAGGACTACGACGTGGAGTTCTCGCTCGGGGACTCCTCCCCGGTGGCGTCCGCGCGGGACTACCGGCTCTGGCTGGCCCAGCACCATCAGCTCGGGTCCCTGCGCAAGAAGATCGCGCGCGATCCCCAGGTCGGCGAGCTCGTCGGCGCCTACCACGCCTACCTGTGGGGTCCGGCGCGGTCGGCGGCGTCCGTCCAGAAGATGAAGCGGCTCGGGCTGGACCGGAGGTGGCTCGGCTACGACTCCGGCGCCGACCCCATGAAGCCGGACGCGGTGGACGCGGCGAAGAAGAACGGCTACCTCGTCGGGCCGTACGACTCGTTCGCGAACGCCCAGGACCCGAAGACCGCCGACAACCCGTCCTCCAAGTGGCCCACCGGCGTGTACCCGGACGGGTGCGTCCACGATGCGCAGGGCAGGCCGGAGAGCGGTTTCGGTGACCGCGGCTGCTACCTCAGCTCCCAGTACCTCAAGCAGCAGGAGCCGTCGAAGCACTACCTGGCGCAGCGCACCAAGCAGATGACGGCGAACGGCGCGAACAGCTACTTCCTGGACGTCGACGCCGCCGGTGAGCTGTTCGACGACCGCAGCCCGTCCCACCCGATGACGCAGGCGCAGGACCGCGCCAACCGCGCCGAGCGGATGGGCAGGCTGTCCGGCGGCGGGCTCGTGCTCGGCTCGGAGAACGCCGCTGGGTGGGCGAACCAGGCGATCGCGTTCGACCACGGCGCCGCATCCGACGGCCTCAACGTGCTGTGGCCGCTGCAGAAGGACAAGGCCACGTGGGGCGGCTACTACCCCGCCAACGACCCGAAGTTCTTCTTCAAGCCGGTCGACCTGCCCGCCGACGCGGTGAAGAGCATGTACGACCCGGCCTACCGGCTGCCGCTGTACGAGACGGTGCTGCACGACTCGGTCGTCAACCTGGACCGCTGGGAGCTGTCGCTCTACAAGCTCCCCAACGTCAAGACGGCCAGGATCCTGCTGAGCATGCTCTACAACATCCCGCTGAACTTCGCCGTCGACGGGACGACCCTCGACCGGCACGGCAAGGAGATGGCGTCCCTGCAGCGGTACTTCCAGCCGCTGCACCAGATCGCCGCCACCAGGCCCATGACGGACTTCCGGTGGCTGACCTCCGACCACCTGGTCCAGCGGACCGTGTTCGGCGACGGCGCGCTCACCATGACCGCGAACTTCGGCACGAAGGCCTACCAGGGGCTCAAGCCGGGCTGCGTGCAGGCGACCGCGCACGGGCAGGCGCCGCGGACCCTGTGCCCCTGACGGGTCACCCGAAGACGGGTCACCCGAAGACGAGGCGGACGACCGTGCCGCCTCCGGGGGCGGGCTCCGCCGCCGCCCGCGCGCCGTGCTCGCGGGCGACCTGGGCGACGATCGCCAGGCCGAGACCCGAGCCGGGCAGGCCGCGGGCGGCGGCGGACCGGTAGAAGCGGTCGAACACGTGGGGGAGGTCGGCGGGGTCGATGCCCGGCCCGCGGTCGCGCACCGCGACCTCGCCGCCCTCCGCCGCCGGCCCCGGTCGCACCCGGACCTCCACGGGCCGCCCGCCGCTGAACTTGGCGGCGTTGTCCAGCAGGTTCGCCAGCGCCCGGCTCAGCCGCCGCGGGTTCCCGGCGACCACGGCGGGCTCGGCGTCCACCGCGAACTCGACGTCCGGCCACCGCGTCCGCGCCTGGTCCGCGCAGTGCCCGGCGAGGCGGTCGAGGCGGACGTCCTCGACCTCGCCGGCGGGCTCGTCGCCGCGCGCCAGCTCGATGAGGTCGCCGACCAGGTCGCCGAGCCCCGCGAGCTGCGCGCGCAGCCGCCGCCGGACGCGGTCGCGGCGCGGCGGCGGCAGCTCGTCCAGCAGCTCGATGTCGGCGCGCAGGCTGGTCAGCGGCGTGCGCAGCTCGTGCGAGGCGTCCGCGACCAGCCGCCGCTGCGCGGTGACCGACTCCTCCAGCGCGGCGAGCATCGCGTTGAAGCTGGCGGCGAGGCGCGCCAGCTCGTCGGACCCGGCGGCCGACATCCGCAGGCCGGGGTCGCCGGTCGCGGCGATCCGCTCGGCGGCCCGCGTCAGCCGCGACACCGGACGCAGCGCCCCGCGTGCGACGAGGTGTCCCAGCAGCGCCGCCACGACGACGCCGCCGACCACGGTGGCGAGCAGGGCCAGCCGGACCCGGTCCAGGGTGCGGTCGGTGTTGTCCGCGCGCGTCCCCACCTGCAGCGCGCGGCGCGAACCGTCCGGCCCGAGCGGGGCGGTGTACACGCGGACCGGCAGGCCGCCCGCCGTGGCGTCGGCGAAGAACGGCCTGCTCCGTCCGTTCGCGACCCGGACGACCCGGGGCGTGACCGGCAGGTTCGCCTCGTCCGGCTCGGTGGTGCCGTCACCGCGGACGATCTGCGCGCACGGCGCCGTCAGCCACGCGCACGTCCCGGTCCGCGTCGTCCAGCCGCGTGCCTGTACGTCCCGCGCCACCTGCGCGGCCTGCCGCTGCAGCGAGCGGTCCAGCTCGACGTGCAGCGCCTGCCGGACGGCGAGATAGCCGACGACCGCCGCCCCCGCCACCGCGACGGCCACCGCGAGCGCGGCCAGCACCGCCATCCGGGTGCGCAGCGGTACACGCCGCCACCAGGGAACCCGCCCGCCGTGCACGCGGCCGCTCATCCCGCCCTCAGGACGTAGCCGACGCCCCGGACGGTGTGCACGAGCCGCGGTTCGCCGCCGGCCTCCAGCTTGCGGCGCAGGTAGCCGATGTAGACGCCCAGCGAGTTGGACTCCGGCCCGAAGTCGTACCCCCACACCCGGTCCATGATCACCTCGCGGGGGAGGACCTGCCCGGCGTTGAGGACCAGCAACTCCAGCAGCGCGAACTCGGTCTCGCTGAACTGGACGAGCCGGTCGCCCAGCCGACCCTGCCGCGCCTCCGGGTACAGGGTGAGGCCCGCGTACCCGAGGGTCCCGGCGGACGGCGCCGCGCGGACGCGGCGCAGCAGCGCCCGCACGCGCGCCCGCAGCTCCTCCGGGGCGAACGGCTTGACGAGGTAGTCGTCGGCGCCCGCGTCCAGGCCGTCGACCCGGTCGCTCACCGCGTCCCGCGCCGTCAGCATCAGGATCGGCGTGCGGTCGCCGTTCTCCCGCAGGGACCGGCAGACGGCCAGGCCGTCCAGGCCCGGCATCAGGACGTCCAGGACGATCGCGTCCGGTGCCGCCGCGGCGGCCTCGCGCAGGGCCGACGCCCCGTCCGGCGCCGTCCGGATCTCGTAGCCGTCCAGGCCGAGCGTGTCGCCCACGGACTCGCGTACCGCCGGCTCGTCGTCGACGACCAGCACGCGAACGTCGTCCCCCACGTGCCGAACCTACCGAACGGGCCGGGCGGGCGCCGTCAGCCGGTGGGCGTGCCGGGCCGCCGGTCCCTGAGGAGGATCCAGGCGGCGACGGCGGTGGCCAGCAGGACGGCCGCGCCGACGCCCGCGGTGCAGCGCAGCCCCGCGGCGAACGCGTCGCGCGCGGCGGTGAGGAGCGCCTGGCCCGCGGGGCCGCCGAGCGCCTCGGCCGCCTGCGCGGCGCCCCCGATGGAGTCGTGCGCCGCGGCGGCGGCGCCGGCGGGGACCCCGTCCGGGGTCGCGAAGCCGCGGTAGACACCGGTGGTGATCGAGCCGAGCAGCGCGATGCCGAGCGCGGCGCCGAGCTCGTAGGCGGTCTCGGAGACCGCGGACGCGGCGCCGGCCTGCTCCTTCGGCACCCGGGAGACGATCATGTCGGACGTCGTCGCGAAGGCGAACCCGGCGCCCGCCCCGGCGAGCAGCAGCGCGGTGAACAGCAGCGGGTAGCCGGTGCCGGCGTGCAGGCCGGCGAGCAGCGCCAGGGCGAGGCCCATGGCCGCGAGCCCGCCCGCGACGACGGTGCGGGCCGACGTGCGCCGGACGGCCAGCGCGGCGAGCAGCCCGGTGACGACGGAGCCGATCGTGGCGGGGAGCTCGGCCAGGCCCGCCTCGAGCGGCGAGCGGCCCTGGACGAGCTGGAAGAACTGGGACAGGAAGAACACCAGCCCGGCCAGCCCGAGCACGGCGAGCATGTCGGCGGCGACGGCCGTGGAGAAGCCGCGGTCGCGGAACAGCCGGACGTCGATCAGCGGCGAGTCGAGGGTCCGCTGCCGGTGCACGAACCAGGCGAGCGCGGCGATCCCGACGACGGCGGCCGCGCCGACACGCGGCGCCACCCCGTGCGCGGCGGCCTCCTTGATCGCGTAGACCACCCCGATCATGCCGACGAGGGACAGCGCGGCGCTCGGCAGGTCCCACGGCCCGGGCGACGGGTCCTTGGTCTCGGGGAGCAGCCGCGCGCCCGCCACGACCAGCACGGCCATCACCGGCAGGTTGACCAGGAAGACCGACCCCCACCAGAAGTGCTCCAGCAGGAGGCCGCCGACCAACGGTCCCGCCGCGGCGCCCGCCGAGAAGCTGGACGCCCAGATCCCGACGGCGAGGGAACGTTCCCGGGCATCGGTGAAGATGTTCCGGATCAGCGCCAGCGTCGCCGGCATCAGCGTCGCGCCCGCCACCCCCATCAGGGCGCGCGCCGCGATGAGCATTTCGGGGCCGGTCGCGTAGGCGTTGAGCACCGAGACGCCACCGAACGCGGCGGCGCCGGTGAGCAGCAGCCTCTTGTGGCCGATCCGGTCGCCGAGGCCGCCCATGGAGACCAGCAGGCCGGCGATGACGAAGGAGTAGACGTCGCCGATCCACAGCAGCTGGGCGCCGGACGGCCGCAGGTCCTCGCTGATGAACGGGGTGGCGAGCCCGAGCACGGTCGCGTCGACGGCGACCAGCAGCACGGCGAGGACGAGCACGCCGAGCGAGATCCAGCGGCCGGAGGCGCGGTCGTGCCGAACGGGCGCGTGCGGCGGCGCGGTGGTCATGGTCCCACTGTCCTTACGGGTATTGCCTTACGGGTGTCGCGAAGAGAGGTGACGGGTGCGGCGGGTCAGGGCCGCGAGGTGCGGCGGGTCAGGGGCGCGGGGCGCGGCGCTCGACGCCGCCGAGCAGCAGCCCGGTGACCATCGCGGTGTAGTCGCGGGGCGCGGTCTTGCCGGACTGGATCGTCCAGGCGGCGGACGCGATGAGCCCGTACAGGGCCTCGGTGAGCCACGCGGGGGACAGGTCGATGCGGAACTCGCCGGACTCCTGGCCGCGCCGGAACAGCGCGGTGATGCGGGCGTCGAGCCGTTCCCAGCCCGGGTTGATCGCCTCGCCCTCGAACAGCTGGTTCTCGGTCGCGAGGAAGGCGAGGAAGGCCGCGACCGGGCGGCTGGCCTCGACCAGCCGGACCAGCGCGTCGGTCGCGGTGCCCTCGTCGGGCCGGGCCTCGTCCATCACCGCCTCCAGGCGGCGCAGGCCGAGCTCCTCGAGCGCGCGGACGAGGCCGTCCCGCCCCGCGAAGTGGCGGTGGAGGGTGGCGCGGCTGATCCCGGCGGCCTGCGCGATCTCGTCCTGGGTGGCGGTGGACTTGCGCGACAGCAGTTCCGCCGCGTCGGCCAGGACCCGCTCACGATCGAACGTCATGAGACGATGCTACCTCGTGTGAGACATCATTGTCTCACACGAGTGGTCAGTGTCACCCGCGAGCCGGGGGTGCCGAGAAGCGCCCGCCCGCCTTCGCCGAGCCGGCCTAACCTCTGCCCTGGGCGGGGTTAGGACGCGCTGCGGACGAGGTCGTGGACGGCCTCGCTCATCGTCACCGGATCGACGTCGCCGAGCGGCACGGAATTCTGCGGCGTGCGGGCCGGCGCCGGACCCGCCCACAGCGCGGTGACCTTCTGGTCCTCGCCCTCGCCGTACATGTAGTAGCCGAGGCCCGGGCTCAGGCTCGCCACGACGTACAGCCCCGCCGGGTCGCGCCGGGCGAGCCACCCGCCGGTGAAGTCGCCGTTGGCGTCCACGGACTCCCAACGTCCCTGCGAATGCCCCTTCGCCTTGCCGTACGACAGGACGAGGCCCTCCACCCGGGCGAGCCTGCGCGCGCTCCGCTCGTCGTCCGCGAGCCGGTAGACGGGCCGCCCGAGCTGCTCGAACGGCTGCAGGATCTCGTAGTCGGCGAACAGTTCCGCCCACGCCTTGAGGTCGTCGCCCAGCAGCAGCGGGTGGGCGATACCGATCCGGGCGTCCGGCGCGGGAGTGAAAGCGTCGTCGTCGATGTCGGCGTAGGTGCGGTCCTCGGCGACGCGGAACGCCGTGCCGTCACCGGTGATCCACACCAGCCGGCGGACGATGTGCCGCAGCAGCGGATGGTCGACGAACAGGCGGCGGAAGCCGTCCGGCGTCCAGCTCCGCCGGGTGATCATGGCCTTCTCCAGGCGCTTGATCTCCTGGTCGGCGATCGTCCGCAGGTCCGCGCGCAGGCCGGTGAACAGCGCGTGCGCCGCCGGGGCGAGCGCCGGGTCGTCCTTCGGGCCGGGCTTGGGCGCGCTCTTGCGGACCTTGCCGTTCGCCTCTACGACCAGCGGGACGAGTTGCTGGTCGAAGGTCACCGTGAACCGGCGCGGGCCGTAGTCCAGGACGAGCGTGCCCTGCTCGTCCAGGCCGAAGTCGGGGACGGCGCGGTCGGCGAGGTCGTCCGGCGTGATCCCGCGCGCCGCGGCGATCTCGTCGATCTTCTGCGCCGCCTTGGCCTTGAGCCCCTTGTACCTGCCGCGGCGCGTCAGCTCGAACAGGTGCGTGAGGGCGACGTCGGAGCCGATCCCGGCGAGCACGTCCAGCGCGGCGACGGCCCGGCCGCTGCCGCCCTCGCCCGGCCACTGCCTGATCAGCGGCGCGAGCCGCCGCACCGTCGTGTCGTCCCCGATCAGGCCGAGCTGCGCCAGCGCCCAGTTGTGCTTGGACGGCGCCCCGAGCGCGTACCAGCGCTGGAACACCGCCCAGGAGAACTCCGCGAGCGAATGCGGGTCGCAGAAGCCGCGGACGTCCGCCGCCTCGGGCGCCTTCTTGGCGAGCAGCCCCAGCAGGCGCTTCGTCGCGTCCTCCGGAAGCGCCCGGTCGCGGCCGCGGGTGAGTATCCGCGGGAGCAGCGCAGGGTCGGCCCAGTCCGTCTTCGTACTGCGGGCGGGCCGGCCGGCCAGAGCGGCGGGCAGGTCGTCGCAGTCGGGGACGGACCGGCGCGGCAGCAGCTCCTCGGCGGTCCCCGGCGGAAGCGCCTTCGCCAGTTCCGGCTCCGCGTGCAGCAGGCTCCGCACGAGCCCGGCCGCCTGCAGGCTCCGGACCGTCTGCCCCTGCACGAACGGCGCCAGCCCCCGGACCGCCTGCACCGGATACCGCCCGGCCGCCTCCTGCAGCGCGGCCGGCACGCCCTTGATCCCCATGCGGCCGAGCAGGACGGGGAAGAGCCGCTCGTCCGCGATCCCGAGCAGCGCCTTCAGCACGACCGGACGGGTCTCGTCGGGGTCCTGGTGGCGGTAGGCGAGGGCGGTCTCGAGCAGCGGCAGGGCGTCCGCCCCCAGCCCGTCGAGCAGCGTCGCGAGCACGCCCGGCACCACCGGAATCCAGCCGATCCGGTCGGTGTGGGCGGCGGTGGACAGCGAGCACAGCAGGTGCTCGTGCCCGAGGACGCTCATGCCGGGCGGATCGTCGAGGGTTTCGTCCATCCAGGCGGCCTCGGTCGGCACCAGGTAGGACGCCGTGGAGCGGCGCACCGGGTCACCGCGATGCGCCGCCAGCCGCGCGACGGCGTCGCGGTACTCGTCCTCCGGCGCCGCCGCCAGCAGCGCGCGGAGCCGCTTCACCACGGCGTCCTCGGCGATCCGCCAACTGGCGCCGGCCTGGCCGCCGCCCGAGCGCCGGACCTCGCCGCGCCACCCCTTCGGCGGGTTCACGTGGCTGTAGGCGACGCCGATCACTCGCATCACGCCGTTGGGGCCGGCCTTCGGCGGTTCCGGCGGCGGGCCGAGCGCGATGGAGGACGCTTCGGTGAGCGCGCACGCGGCGAACGCGAGCCCGTGGTCCAGCACCCAGGCGTCCACGAAGGGCGCGCCGTCGGCGGTGCCGTCCAGGTACCTCACCGCGATGGCGGCGAGGGCCGCCGCGCCCGCCGGGTCCGCCTCGCCGTCCAGCCGGGCGCGCAGGGCCTTCCCGAGCTCCGGGTCGGTGCGCTCGTGCTCCGCCATCTCCCCGGCGATCGCGCGCGCCTCGCGCTCCCACTCGCGCGCCCGCCGCGCTGCGTCCTCGTCCGGGACGACCTCCGGCCCGGCGACGCCGCCGTGCCGGGGATGAAGGTGCTCGCGCCACTCGACCGGAATGTCCACCGTCTCGATCATGGCCCCGGAACCTAACGGGTCCGGCCGACACTCTCGCGGCCGTCCGCTCGGGCGGCGGCGGGGTCCCAGCGGCTAGCATCACCGGATGCCGCTGATCGCAGCCGGTCGCTTCCACGCGTACGGGCCGTCCCACTGGGCGGCCGTCGGGCTGTTCGCGATCGGCTGCGCCGTGCTGGTGGTGCTCGGCCGCGCGCAGCGGACGCCGGGCTCGGAGCCGGGCTCGGGGGAACAGGCGCGGGGGTTCGGCCGGGCGTACGCGCTGGCGATCCTGTTCGTGATGATCGGCCTACAGGCGCACACGCTGCTGCCCCGGGAGTGGGACCTCGGCGGGTCGCTGCCCCTGCAACTGTGCGACGTGGCGTGGCTGACCGCGGCCGGCGCGCTGTGGACGTTCGGCCGCCGCTGGTACGCGCTGACGTACTACTGGGGGCTCACCCTGTCAGTGCAGGGGCTCCTCACGCCGGCGCTCAACGGCGGCGATTATCCGGACATCGATTATCTGGCCTTCTGGGGCATGCACCTGATGATCGTGTGGGCGGCGGTGTACCTGACCTGGGGGCTGGGGATGCGCCCGGACTGGCGCTGCTACCGGTTCGCGGTCGCGGTCACGGTGGTGTGGGCCGCCGGCACGTTCGCCTTCAACGAGATCGCCGGGACGAACTACGGCTACCTCAACGACAAGCCCGTGACGGGCTCGGTGCTGGACCTGCTCGGGCCCTGGCCCTGGTACGTGCTGGCCGAGGTCGTGATCATCCTGGCCGGCTGGGCGCTCATCACCTGGCCGTGGACGCGCGGGCACGGGCGTGAGCACGGGCGCGGGCACGGGGACGGGCGCGGGGACGGCGCGGCCGCCCGCTGAGCCGCGCTCCCGGTCTGAATTGGACCATTCCAAAAGCGCTCTGCTCTGCACCTTTTCGCCGTGCCGGATGCGCTGAATGGCGTTTTTGGGACGGCAAAACGCGGCCGACGGATGAGTTGGACATTGCGGACTAATTACAGCAAATCGAGCCCGGATCCCTGGAATCTCGGCATTCCGCGCGTCCTCGGTGAGGCGTTGTGTCAGCCTAGATACGGCTGTAGGCATACGAGTCCGTATTGCTCAGTTCTTTGATCTTCACTGTCCGACGCACCGAGGACGCCGATGCCTGACTTCTTCGAACCCGCCGCCGGGGCCGATCGCCGGGACGTCCAACGCTACGACAGGACCCCCGCCTACGGCAGGCACCGCCAGACCGGCATGCGCGTCGTCCACCTGTCCATCTCCGTGCTCCCCGCGGCCGTCGTCGCCCTCCTCGGGGCCGTCGCCGTCGCCGTGCTGTACGACGGCGGCGCGCTGCCGCGGCCGACCCGCATCGTCCTGGTCGCCGCCGCGCTCGGCGCCGTGACCGTCCTGCTCGCCGCCGCGTGGGCGGCGGACGCGGCGACCCGCCGGGTGGAACGCCAGCGGGTCCAGGGCGCCGGCCGCGACCTGGAGGCCGTCCGCCGGCGGCTCGGCGAGCTCGCGTTCCTGGCCGCCCGCGGCCGCCGCGAGCTGCGGGACATGGCCGAACGGCTGGGCGCGGGCGAACCCGTCGCGCGGTGGAGCGAGGAGCCGCCGCCCGCCGACCCGGCCGACCCCGCCGCGCAGCTCGCCTGCGAGCTGCGGCGGGCGCAGGGCGAGGCGTGGAACGCCGTGCTCGACGCCGCGAGCCGCAGGCCGGCGGGCGACCGGCGCGTCGGCGTCTTCGTCAGCCTCGCCCGCCGGATGCAGTCGCTGTCGCACCGCGCCATCCAGGGGCTGGACGGCCTGGAGAACCAGGTCGAGGACCCCGACCTGCTCAAGGGCCTGTTCAAGGTCGACCACCTCGCCACCCGCACCCGCCGGCAGGCCGAGAGCCTCGCCGTGATCGGCGGGGCCGCGTCCCGCCGCCAGTGGACCCGGCCGGTGACCGTGTTCGAGATGCTGCGCTCGGCCATCGCCGAGGTGGAGCACTACAAGCGGGTGAAGGTGGTGCCGCCCGCCGAGGGCAGCGTGCACGGCAGCGCGGTCGCGGACATCGTCCACCTGCTCGCCGAGCTCATCGAGAACGCGACGAAGTACTCGCCGCCGCACACCCAGGTGCTCGTCCGCGTCGAGAGCGTCGCCGCCGGCCTCGCCGTCGAGGTCGAGGACCGCGGCCTCGGCATCCCGCGCGAGGACCAGCGGCGGCTGAACGACCTGCTCGCCGACCAGGAGCGCGGCCACACCGAGGAGCTGCTGAGCGAGGGGCGCATCGGGCTGCACGTCGTGTCCGCGCTGGCCCGCCGGCACAAGGTCCGCGTGCAGCTCCAGACCAACGTCTACGGCGGGACGCAGGCCGTCGTCGTGGTCCCGACGGAGCTGACGGGCGGCCAGGAGGAGGAGACGGGCGCTCCGGCGCAGGCCGCGCGCGCCGCTCCCGCGCCGGCCCCGGCGGCGCCCCCGCCCGGGCCCCGGCACGCCGCGCCCCCGCGACCGGACCCCGCGTACGACGGACCCGCCTACGGCGGCACGCAGTACGACGGGCCTGCCTACGACGGCACGCAGTACGACGGGCCTGCGAACCACGGCCAGGGCGCGGCCCCGGTGTTCGCGCAAGGGTCGTCCGTGCCGGGAGCGCCCCACCGGCCCGCGGCGCCCACATGGGAGACCGGCCCGCAGCCGCCGGTGCCGGGTCCGGCCGCCGGGCCCGCCGTCCCGCCGCCGGACGGCGAAAGGCCGGAACTGCCGCGGCGGCAGGCGCAGAAGCATCTGTTCCCGGAACTGGCGAACGCCCCCGCGCGCCAGGAGCCCGACCAGGAGGCCGAGCACAATCCGGGGCTGATGGCGGCATTCCAGAAGGGCATGCGCAGCGCGCTCGAAAATGACGGCGCCGCGGACGGCCTGGACACCGGGAAATGACGAGCCACCACGAAATGACGAGGAGCTCCCCTTGAATGCTGTGTCCCCGAACGAGGCCCAGGACCTGGCGTGGCTTTTGCGGGGGCTGGGCGACGAGGTCCCGGCCATTCGCGGCAGCGTGCTGCTGTCCGCCGACGGCATGCTGAAAGCGGCGCACGGATTCGACCGCACCAGCGCGGAGCAGATGGCGGCGCTCGCCTCCAGCCTGTTCTCCATCACCCGGAGCGCCGGCACCCGGTTCGACGGGAGCAACGAGGTGCGGCAGGTCGTCGCCGAGCTGCGCTCCAGCCAGCTGTTCATCTCCTGGGCCGGCTTCAACTCCGTGCTCGCGGTGATGGCGAGCGCGGACGCCGACCCGGCCGTCGTCGGCTTCGAGATGGCCCGGCTGATCCGCGCGGTGCGGCCCTTCCTGCACACCGCGGCACGGCCGGCGGCCGCGGCGAGCGACCGCGCCCCCTCGCCATGACGGCCGGTGACGAGGAGGTCTGGGTCGACGCCGCCGCCGGGCCGCTCGTCCGCCCGTACACGGTCACCGCCGGCCGCACCCGACCGACCGTCCGGCTCGACCTGCTGTCGCTGGTGGTGGCGACCGGCCGGCGACCCCGGGAGATGGCCCCCGAGCACGCCGAGGCGCTCGCCTGCTGCCGCGCGCCGACGTCGGTCGCCGAGGTCGCGGCGCACCTGCGGCTGCCCGTGACCGTCACCAAGGTCCTCCTCGCCGACCTGCTGGACTGCCGCGCCATGAGCACGCAGGCGCGGCGCACCGCGGCCGACCCCACCGACCGAGCCCTCCTGGAGAAACTGCTCGATGGCCTTCAACGAGCCTGACCCGGCCGCCCCGTCCCCGACCCAGGTCAAGATCCTCATCGCGGGCGGGTTCGGCGTCGGGAAGACGACGTTCGTCGGCGCCGTCAGCGAGATCGAGCCGCTGAGCACCGAGGAGCTCATCACCACCGCCAGCGCCGGCTCCGACCACCTCGGCGGGATCGAGGGCAAGACCACCACCACCGTGGCGCTCGACTTCGGCCGCATCACGATCGAGCAGCACGGCATCGTGCTGTACCTGTTCGGCACGCCCGGCCAGCAGCGCTTCTGGTTCATGTGGGACGAGCTGTCCGCGGGCGCCCTCGGCGCCATCGTGCTCGCCGACACCCGCCGGCTCGAGGACTGCTTCGACGCCGTCGACTTCTTCGAGAACCGCGGGACCCGCTTCCTCGTCGCGGTCAACGAGTTCGACGGCGCGTTCCGCTACGACCCGGACGAGGTCCGCGCCGCCCTCGGCCTCGACCCGCGGGTGCCGATCGTCCTGTGCGACGCGCGGGACGGCGGCTCCGCGACGTCGGTGCTGCGCGCGCTGATCCGCCATCTCCTCGTCGCCGTCCCGTCCGCCTCCGTCTGACGCGGCCGTCCCCGGCCCAGACCCGCCACCCAGGAGCCCCCGTGATCCAAGAGCCGCTGTACGAGCCGCCCGGCCACCTGCTGACGCCCGTCGACCCCGACGTGCCCCAACGGGTCGTCCGGCTGCGGGAGCTGCGGCTCGGGCAGGCCCCGGACGCCGAGTTCGACGCGTTCGCGCGCGAGCTCGCCGAGGCCGCCCGCCACCTCGTCGGCACCGACCTGCCGCCGTTCGCGATGGTGAACTTCGTGACCGACCAGCAGTACCTCGGCGGCCTGTACGCGCCGCAGTCGCCGGGCGCCGACCCGGCCGACGCCGTCGAGCTGGGCCGCGAGGTGCCGCTCGACCACGGCTACTGCCCGCACGTCGTCGTGCGGCGCAAGGCGCTGGTCCTGGACGACGTGTGCGACTACCCGCGGTTCGCCGGCAACCCGGTCGTCGACAAGCTCGGCATCCGCACCTACGTGGGGGCTCCCCTCATCGACCGGACGGGGACGGTGCTCGGCACGATCTGCGTCATCGACCGCGAGCCGCGCCCCTGGGGCCATGCCGGGCTCGACCTCATCAAGGAGCGGGCCGCGGACCTGATGCAGGTGATCCGGCGGCGCGAGGAGCCGCTGGGCTGACCCCGGGGGCGGCGGTCAGGACCGCCGCGGCAGTCCCGTCCACGCCTCGGGCGCCGTCGGGATCGAGCGCGACGGCGGCGCGCCCGCCGTGGCGGCGACGCCGTCCTCCAGGCCGAGGACGCCGGTGGACAGCAGGCCGAACTCCGTGGCGACGCGCGCGATGTCGGCCTTCAGGAACTCGATCGCGGCGCGCGCCCGGCGCGGGTCCGCGCCCGTCTCGGCGGCCCACCGCATGACCTGGCCGATCGCGAACGCGTAGCCGATCGCGCGGCCGGCGAGCACGAGGTGCTCCTGGCGCAGCTTCCGGTCGAGGAACGCCAGGTCCAGCCGCTGCCCGTTGACCGCGGCGGCCGTGAGCGGCCATTCGGCGAGGAACCGGCTGAGCGGCCGCCCGGCGGTCCGGGACAGGCAGTGCTCGGCGAGCTGCTGGCTGAGCAGGTCGTTGGTGCCGTCGAAAATGGTGTAGACGCGGGCGTCGAGGAACGCCTGCCCGGAGATGTTGGTCGGCGACCCGCAGCGGTATCCCTCGCCGCCGGCGAGCTGCTGGTAATGGTGCGCCGAACTGAGCATCCGCTCGGTGGCGACCGTCTTGATGGCCTGGACGGCGGGAAAAGCGCCGATCATGCTCTCCTTCATGTCCAGGTCGTTCCGCAGGTAATGGTTGAGCGCCGCGCAGACGGTGTACGAGGCGTCGATGGCGGCCAGCCGGTAACGCACGAACCGGATATCCGAAAGCGGTCCCGGGCCGATCTTGCGGCGGTCGGCGTAGGCGTGCGCCTCGCGGCTGATACGGCGCAGGAATCCGCAGCCCATCGCCGCCATCATCGCCCGGGACGCCATGAGCATTTCCACCATCGGCCGCAGATTCCTGCCGTCGGCCGGGATGCGCCGGTGCCGCGGGACGACCGCGTCGATCTCGTTCAGCCCGTAGTCGATCGCCTTCAGGCCGAGCGGCTCGTACGGCTGGAGCGTGCGGAACCCCTCGCTGCGCTTGACGATGAAATAGCCGTACTCGCGGCCGTCGTCGTCGTTCTTCGCGCTGACCAGCCACCAGTGGGCGCTGATGCTGAACGCCTGCCAGTGCTTGCGGCCGCGGATCCGGTAACCGCCCTCGACCTCCTCGAAGGTGGTGCGCATCCCGGACATCGCGGAGCCGCAGCCGGGCTCGGTGGAGGCGAACCCGCAGATCGCGGGGTCGCCGCCGGCGTACAGCGGCAGCACCTCCTGCTTGGCCTCCTCGCGGGCCCACAGCACGATGGGGCGCAGCGCCACCGCCGTGATGACCGTGACGTACATGCCGACCGGCAGGTTCCATTCGGACACGGCCTCGACGACGCGGCACATCTCGGCGTGGTCGTCGCGGCCGCCGTACTCCTTCGGCAGGGTCGGCAGGAGGACGCCGGCCCGGGTCAGCAGGGTCCAGTCGTCGGCGGGCAGGTTCTGCTGCGGATAGGTCGCGGTGTCGAATCGGCGGGCGGCCGCCTCGATGCCGGCGATGAACGCGTTCGTCGACAGAGACAGAAGATCATTCATCATGGCGTCGGCTCTCATCGATCTGTCGTTGCTGGGAAGTCGTCCTCTTCCGGCGGTCAGGTGCACGCGGCCGCCCTGTTTCCGTGCGTTGCGGCGGGCCATTTCGCGCCGCTCGATTCGTCCCCCTCCGTGTGGTTCACGTCATCGTTAATCGATCGGTCACGGGACGCAAGGAACATCTGGCTTACCGTAAGTGGCGGTGGAAACCCCGTCGGCGGGAGCGACCTGCGCGAACTCGTGGCGCTGCTTTTTCTGCTGAGGCCCCGGACAACGCTACCGGCGGTGCGCGGGTTCCGATCGTGAACGAATGAATCTTGTAGGGTGCGACAACATCTCCGCGTTCCGCGGACACGTCCGGGGCGCGGGAAAATCGGCGAGGCGCCGCAGCGGGGCGGGCATGCGTCGGCCCCTCCGCCGCGCGTGGCCGGACGAGCGGCGGAGGGGCCGGTGTTCGTAGGGCCGGGCTAGGGCGCTGTCACCGTCTCCCTCCCGTAGCGGGTGAGGACGGCTGCGCCGGACCGGTCGGCCGACAGGCACTCCAGGTACGCGGGCGGGCCGCCGGCCGGGAACAGCCGCTCGCCGGTGCCGAGGACGGTCGGGAAGGTCAGCAGCCGGTACTCGTCGACCAGGTCCTCGGCCATGAGCGCGTGCACGACGCTCAGGCTGCCGGTGACGATCACGTCGCGGCTCTCGTTCCGGACGGCCTCCGCGAGGTCCCCTTCGAGGACCCGCGAGTTCGCCCACGCCGAGGCGTCGGTGAGCGTGCGGGAGGCGACCAGCTTCGGGACCGCGTTCATCCGCGCGGAGAACGGGTCGTCGCGGCCGGGCCACAGCCGCGAGAACAGCTCCCAGGTCCGGCGTCCCAGGAGCATGACCCCGTCGTCGAGGACGGAGCCGAGCCGGAACTTGTCCCCGGCGACCGTGCCGGGGCCGTGCCGGAAGGCCCAGCCGCCGTCCGGCGTGCCGCCGGAACCGTCGGGGTCGGACACGATGCCGTCGAGGGTGACGAACTCGATGACGATGACGCTCACGATGGTCGTTCCTTTCGGCCGATGCTCACCGGTACCTACCGGCGGCGCCGCCCGGACTCATCGGTCGCGCCGGAATTCGATGCGCGGAGACCCGGATCGCCGTGCGCGCGGCGACCCGGGTCCGGGAAACGGCGGTCAGCCGTGGCCGGTCAGCCGTGGCCGGTCAGTCGCGGCCGGGGAGGAGCAGGATCCCGTCGCCGACGCTGCGCTCGCCCGTCGCGTCGGACGGGCGGTTGACCAGGACGCCGCCCGCCGTGGCCATCGTCGTGGAGCCGCCGCCGTCGAAGTTCATCGCCTGCACCGCGCCGAGCGACCGCATGACCTTCGCGGCCTCGTCGATGGACAGGCCCTCGCTGTAGCCGGGCGCGCGGCCGTCCGCCGCGACCATCAGCAGCCGCCCCTGACGGTCGACGCCGACCATGGTGCGCGGGTTCCGGCGCAGCACCCAGTTGTAGTAAAAGGACTGGTCGTCGCCGGTGTGGACGAGCCCGTCGGCGTACGCGTCGACCCACGCCCGGCCGTCCCGCACGAGCTGCGGCCCTGCCCCGAGGATCGAGGTCCCGGGGTCGAGGCGGACGGGACGGCCGTGGTCGAGCACCCGTTCCGAGATCGCGAGCCTCGTGCCCGGGCGGGCGCGGGCGCGCAGCCAGTCCGCGGCCGTCCCGATCGCCTGGACGGTGCGGCCGCCCGCCGGGATGGCGGTGCCCCGCGAGTCCCGCAGCTCCGTCACGCGCCCGGAGGCGTCCAGGACGGCCTCCGCTCCGGCCCCGGCCGGGCTCGACGCCCCGTACACCGGGGTGAAGGCGACCAGTTCGTCGGGATCGGTGCAGGTCACGTCGTGTTGCGGGCGTTCGGTCGGCTGGTCGCCGCCGACGCCGCCGCAGTTGTCGACCAGGCCCGGCAGCCGGTCGACGCCGTCGAGCTCGCGGGTCGCGCGGTCCTGCGCGCGGACGCGCAGGTCGGTGCCGAGCTGCGCGATCCGCACGCCGCGCCCGCTGCGCGGCAGGATCATCGCGGTGCGGCCGTTGTTCGCCTCGCTGGTCAGCTCGCCGTCCAGCACGTGCAGCCCGGCCGAGCCGCCCTTGCCGGCGGAGGTGAAGTAGGTGCCGTTGACGCCGGCGACGGCGCCGCTCGCGCGCACCAGATCCGTCACCTTGTCGGTGGCGGTGAGGGTGCCGCCGACGGAGGAGACCACGCGGCCCCCGAACCGGCGCGGGTCGACGGTGATCACGTTGAGGCGCCACGGACCGGTCGCCGCCGTCCCGTCCTCGGCCGTGTAGGACGTGCCGGCCGAGAACCCGGCGGCGGTGACGGCCGGGAGGTCCTTCTTGGCGTCGGCCTCCGTCGCGTACCGGCCGACCCGGACGACGTAGCCGACGCGTCCGGCCGGCACGTCGGCGAAGCGCGGGCCGTCCACGGCCTCGACGCGCGGGTGGAGGCCGGCCGCCTCCAGGCGGCGGGCCGCGTCCTCGGCGGTCGCCTCGGGCGCGATCACGGCGGACGCGTTGCCGGGCACGGGCAGCCGGACGTGCAGCGTCCAGACGTCGGCGGCGGACTTCTCGCCGCGGACGATCGTGGTGAGCGTGACCCCCGGCGCGAGCGACCGCGTCTCGCGCTGCTCGTGCAGGCCGGAGGGTCCGAGGGGGAGGGACGGGGTGCGGGGCGAGGCGGTGGCCGGGGCGGCGAGCGCGGCCAGCGCGGCGGCGGACAGCGCCGCGGCGAGGAGGGGACGTCTCATGCGGTCATGATCGTCGCGCCCGGTGACGCGGGGGTGGCCGCCAGATGATCACTTCCGCGGCGCCGGCGGGCCGTTCACCCCGGCGGGCGCCGGCCGCCGGTTAGGCGTGCCGTCCCTCTCCGGTGAGGGGGACGCTCGACTCGGCGGTGACGGACAGGAAGGTCAGCGTCTCCTGGAGGTAGAGCCGGACGTGGTCGGCGTCGTGCGACAGGTAGCCGATCGAGAGGTCCTGGCCGAGGTGCAGCTCGTAGTCGCCGCCGCGGGTCGACACCAGCAGGGCCCCGTCGAGCGCGGGCGCCCAGATGATCTCGCCGTCGGGCAGCAGCCGCGCGAGATGGTGGTGGACCGGGTAGCCGTGGTCGGTGGTCTCCGCGACCGCGGTGTACGCCTCGGCGGACAGCAGCAGGCTGTACGGTCCGCCGACGCCGGCCAGCCGCAGCGCGCTCAGCGCCTTCGCGACGGTGTCGGGGACCAGCCGCGCGTCGGCCGGCAGCGGCAGCGCGCCGTTGGAACTGCCCGGCACGATCCCAGTGATCCCGGCCGGGCCCGACCCGTGGAACACGGCGCGGTCCTCGGCGAACGCGATCCGCTTCGCCGCGTCCTTCGCCGGCTGCCAGTCCGGGTCGCGGGCGCCGCGCTCGACGTCGTCCACGTCCTGCCGCGCGACCTCGAACGGGACCCGCAGCTCGATGATCGGCTGCGCGCGCCGCCGGTGGACCAGCACCCCGTCGGCGGGCGAGCCGAGCGGGTCGACGTGCCCGGTGCCCACGGCGGACAGCGCCGGGCCCGCCGGGCCGACCAGGTCCACCACGCGGCGGCCCGCGACGTGCCGGGTGAAGGTGCGGCGCACCTCCGCCTCGAGGTCGGTCCAGGCGGCCTCCGAGATCGGGGCGAGCTCGCGGTGCAGGTTGTTCATGAGGTGCCGTTCCTTCTCAGGCTGCCGATGCCGAGCGAGCCGTCGCCGACCGAGCCGTCGCCGACCGGGCCGTCATCGGGTGGAGGCGGCGGGCCGGCCGCGGCCGCGGCGGACGCCAGGGCGAGACGCGGCGACGGGTCGTCGAGGAAGTCCGCCGTGGGCACGAAGAACAGGCCGCCGGTGACCGCCGTCGAGAAGTCCAGGATCCGGTCGTGGTTGCCCGGCGGGTCGCCGATGAACATCTTCTCCAGCATCGTCTCGATGACGCCGACGTCGCCGGCGTAGCCGATGAAGTAGGTGCCGAACTCGTCGGCGCCGATCGAGCCGAACGGCATGTTGTCGCGCACGATCTGGTGCTGGGTCCCGTCCGCGTCGACGATCGTGTTCAGCGCGACATGGGAGTTCGACGGCTTCCGCTCGTCCGGGAGCTCGATGTCGCTGAGCTTCTCCCGGCCCATCGCCAGCTCCTGCGCCTCGACCGGCAGCGCGTTCCAGCCCCGCATGTCGTGGACGTACTTCTGGACGACGACGTAGCTCGCGCCGGTGAAGGCCGGGTCCTCGCCGCCGACGCGCACGGCGGCGACGGCGTCCGGACCCGACGGGCTCTCGGTGCCGTCGACGAAGCCGAGCAGGTCCCGCTCGTCGAAGTACCGGAAGCCGTGCACCTCGTCGGCGACGTCGGCGTGCCCGGCGAGCCGGCTCATGAGCTGCCGCGCCAGCTCGAAGCACAGGTCCGGGCGGCGGGCCCGGAGGTGGAACAGCAGGTCGCCGGGTGTCGACACCGCCGTGTGCACGGCCCCGGCCAGCGCCCGGAACGGGTGCAGCCCGCGCGGGCGCGGCGGGCCGTACAGCCGGTCCCACAGGTGCGCGCCGAGGCCGGTCACGCAGCTCAGGCCGTCCTCCGGGGACCGGAAGCCCACGGCGCGGGTCAGCCCCGCGATGTCGGGCAGCAGCCCGCGCACCGCGTCCTCGCCGCCGGGGCGGACCGTGACCACCAGGAAGATCGCCGCCGTCGCGGGCGGCGCCAGCACGTCCTGCGGCTGTCCCTGCTGCGGCATCGCGTCCCCTCGCTCGTCGTCAGCGCCGATCTACCCCCGGCGCCGAGCGTGCGAAACGGCCCGTGAGCGGGACGGACGCAGTTTTGCCCGCGGCGACAGCGGACTTTGGTGCGCCCCACACGGACGGCGCGGACGAAACGCGGGCCTTCACCGGCGCAGCAGTGCCGCTCCCATGGCGACGGCCACCGAGAGCCAGGCGGCGAAGCCGGCCCACACCTCGACCCGCGCTATGTCGACCATGAACCCGAGGTCCCGCGTCCGGCCGTAGGTCGCGGTCGCCGCCGCGTACATGCCGAGGGGGAACACCATGCTCCACAGCGTGGGCTCGTAGCTCACCGGCGCGCCGCGCACCAGGTGCCGCCACACCGCGAAGAACAGCAGGAGCGGGATCCACCAGGTGCCGAACGCCCACAGCAGGAACGCGAGCCCGGACACCACCTGCCCGGTCGACGCCAGGACCGGCAGGTCCGCGGGCAGCGCCAGGATCTTCGCCGCGGCGAGGACGGTGATGGCGGTCGCGCCCATGTAGACCCAGTACGTCGGGCTCAGCGCGTGCGGCGTGACCGGCTCGTCCAGCAGGTGGGCGGTGACGAGGCTCGCCAGCATGAGGTACAGGACGACCCCGACGCCCCACAGCGCCACCGCCAGCGGCGCGAGGGCGTTCGCCCACCCGTGCCTCGCGCCGGCCAGCGTGGCCGCGGAGACGGCGAGCGACTGGGTCCCCACCACCCACAGGAACCAGCTCCCGTTGATCCTGGGCAGGACGGGGTCCTCCCGGTGGCCGACGATGAGGGCGCCGGGGATGCCGTAGGTGAGCACCAGCCAGATCGGGGCGCTGACCAGCGCCAGCACCGCGCTGGTGGTGACGTGGTGGTCGAGCGCCAGCCGGACGCCCACCACGTTGGGGGCGGCGACCAGCGAGAAGTACCCGAAGCCCTTGCCCGGGTCCCGGGCGTCGGCGAGGAGGCGCCGCGGGTAGGCGACCGCCCGCCAGGCGTACGCCGCCGCCAGCACGACCAGCGCGGCGGCCGCCACCGCGAGCAGCGCCGCCGACAGCGCGTCCCAGCCGAACAGCTCCAGCCCCGTCGAGACGATCCCGGTCGCCATGACCAGCGCGGCGTAACCCGGATGCAGGTCGGCGACCTGCCGGCGGACGCGGTCCATCAGGGGCGTCTCGCCCGGGCCGGTCCGCCCATCAGGTCTCGAACCGGACGCAGGTGCCGTACGCGATGTACTGGGTCTCGGTGTGGATGCGCATGACGTCGGTCGTGGTGAAGTCGGTGCGGCCCACCACGTTCGGGACGGCGAGAAGGCACACCCCGAGGACCGCGTCGGGCCGCAGGTCGGCGCTGGCGCGTTCGAGGTTGGTGAATGCGGACTCGGGGCTCGAAGCGGGCTGGCCGGCCCTGATCCCCAGCGTGGTGACCCCTTCCTGGTCGTCCGGGATGCGGTCCGTCGTGTACATCGGTGTGCTCACCGGTGGTTGATTCCCCGCCGCGGCCGTGCCCGCCGCCGATCCACCGATCCTTTCCGCTGTTTTGCGGCGTCTTGGGAAATCCCATTTGCCCTGTATGTGCGATTCGTGGGAGGTCTGGGTAGGCCCCGGGGATGGCGGAGGTGGATCTGGCCACGGTGTTCGACGCGGAGCCGGTCGCGTGCGCGGTGATCTCGCCCGACCTGGAGTTCGTCGCGGTGAACCAGGCCTACGAGCGGCTGGCCGGGCCGCGCGAGCAGCTGATCGGCCGCCGCGTCTTCGACGTCCTGCCCGGCGGCACGGACGGCGAGAACGCCGCGCACTGGCGGTCCGCCCTGGAGTGGGTGCTCGCGGAAGCGCAGCCGTACGTCATGCCGTGGGGGCGGTACGACGCGCAGGTGCCCGGCCGTCCGGGCGTGTACGAGAAGCGCTACTGGAGCACGGTGAACGCCCCGCTGCTGGACGCCGACGGCCGGGTGGCGCTCATCATCCACCGGATCGAGGACATCACCGCGTTCATCGAGCAGCTCCGCGACGAGCGGCCGCAGGGCGTCGAGGTGCCCGTCGACCTGCTGCGGGTGGAGGTCGAGCTGTACGTCCGCTCGCGGGAGCTGCAGAGCGTCAACCACCGGCTCCGGCAGGCGCAGCGGGAGGAGCGGCAGGCCTCGGCCGAGCTGCGGGAGACCGTGCGGCGGCAGCGGCAGGAGGTCGCCGACGCCTCCCACGACCTGCGCAGCCCCCTCACGGGGCTGCAGATGCGCCTGGAGTCGGCGCTCGCCGAACCCGACGTCGACTCGCGGGAGGTTCTGCACGCGGCGCTGCAGGACGCCGAGCGGCTCAGCGACATCGTCTCCGACCTGCTCGAACTCGCGCGCCTCGACTCCGGTGCCCCCGCCGCGACCGAACCGGTGGAGCTGTGCGACCTCGTGCGCGACGCCCTGGCCCGCCACACCTGCGCGCTCGCGCTGCACACCAGCCTGGAACCGCCCGCCGTGGTGGACGGCTCCCGCACGGGCCTGCTCCGTCTCCTCGCCAACCTGCTGGCCAACGCCGAGCGCCACGCCCGCAGCCGGGTCGAGGTGTCGGTGGCCTGCGACGGCGGCGAAGCGGTCCTGCAGGTGGCCGACGACGGGCCCGGCATCCCGCCGGACGAGCGCCAGGCGGTCTTCCGCCGCTTCTACCGGAGGGCGGACGCGCGGCGCGCCGACCCGAACGGGACCGGCCTCGGCCTGGCGATCGCGTTGCAGACGGCGAAGGCCCACCACGGCACGCTGCAGATCGCGGACCGGCCGAGCGGCACCTGCATGGTCCTGCGCATCCCGCTCCAGCCGGCCGCCTGAGCGCGTGCGGCGGGCCGGACGGCCGGCCCGCCGCACGCGGCGAGCCCTAGCAGTGGTGGACGCGGCCCTTGATGATCCTGATGTAGCGGCTCGACACCCATTCCGGCGTGCTGATGCCCAGCCGGTACCAGGTGCGGACGCCCCGGACGGGCTGGCCCCACGTCCAGCACTTGATGTCGACGATCTGCCCCGGGTGCAGTGAGCCCAGGCGCTGGGAGCGGGTGGTGGGCCTGCTCCGGATCGCGAGCCGCGAGCGGGACGTCACCCGTCCCTTGGGGTAGGCGTTGGCGAGCTGCGCCGTGGCGGCGACCTGTGCGGGGCCTGCCTGGCCCGTGTCCGCCGTTGCGGCCGGCACGGTCGCGACGCCGGTGCCCATGATGCCCGCCATGGCGGCAATCGCCGCTTTATGTTGAATTTTCACGGAATTCTCCTGATTGACCCTGATTGACGCGGAATCGTCGCTGCGGCCGGAGGGTCGGCCGCGGGGGCGCGACGATGTCACCTCCCGCTTTTTAACCGTTTCAATCCGCGCGGACGCGCCGCCGGACGGCCGTTGCGGCGAACGGCGGGCGCCGAGCGCCGAACGGTCGGCGGCACCCGATCCCGCCGCGTGTAGATCGTTATTTTCGCAGGTCAGTGCGTATCTGTACGCCGACGGGCGGCCCGCCCGGCTATGTTCGCAAAAAGGGATGAAGTCGACGCGAGACGGAGTGGTGACGATGGCTGGAACGAGCCCTCCCGACACTGACACCACCGGCAAGCGCGAATCCGCCCGGAACGCCGCGGACGGCCTTCCCGTCGACCAGCTCAAGGAGGCCGGCCAGGAGTTCGTCCAGGCGCTGATGGTGAAGGCCCTCAAGAGCGCCAGCGGCACGGTGAAGCACATGACCGAGCGGCTCGGCGGTCCCGCCGGGGACGGCGGCGGCAGCGGTGACGGCGGTGGCGGCGACAGCGGCGGCACCGGGGCGAAGATGGTCGCCGCGGGCGCCGAGAGCCTCCAGGAAGGCAAGTCCCCGCTCAAGGCGGGCCTCAAGGCGGGCATGACGGGCGCCAAGGAGACGGCCAAGAAGGCCGTCGGAGCCGGGGACGGCGGCAAGGGCGGCGGCGAGGACGAGGCCAAGGTCATCAACATCGTCGAGAAGTTCGACGTGGGGCTGCCGCGGCGGGTGGCCTACGACCAGTGGACGCAGTTCGCCGAGTTCCCCAGCATGACCAGCAAGGTCGAGAAGGTCGAGCAGGAGTCCGACGAGAAGCTCAACTGGCGCGCCAAGATCTTCCTGTCCCATCGCGACTGGAAGTCGACGATCGTCGAGCAGGTGCCCGACGAGCGGATCCTCTGGAAGTCGGAGGGGCCGAAGGGCTACGTCGACGGCGCGGTCACGTTCCACGAACTGTCCCCCGACCTGACCCGGATCCTGCTGGTCGCCGAGTACCACCCCGACGGCTTCCTGGAGAAGACCGCGAACCTGTGGCGCGCCCAGGGCCGCCGGCTCCGCCTCGACTTCAAGCACATCGAGCGCCACATGATGACGCGGACGCTGCTGGAGCGGGACGACATCGAGGGCTGGCGCGGCGAGATCCGCGACGGCGAGGTCGTCAGGACGCACGAGGACGCGGTCAAGGAAGAGAAGCAGGCGGCCGAGGGCTGACCCGCCCGCCCCGATCCCCGGCTTGGAGGAGCGATGGCCGAGAACGGCGACGGCACGAACCGCGAGCACGACGACCGGAGCGAGTCCGGCGAGGTCGAGGAGAGGACCGGGCGCGACCGCGACGACCGGAGGGGCTCCGGCGAGCTCGAGGAGAAGACCGGGCGGATCGTCCCGCCGGAGGCGGAACGCCCGTCCGCCGAGGGGCCGGACGTCCACCTCAACGTCCCGGAGCTGAAGGTCGACGAGATCTCGCTGGAGGTCAACGACCTGGAGGCGCACGTCTCGCTGGTCGCCGAGGTGCTCGACCTGCTCAAGCTGAACGTCGGCGCGGACGTGGGCCTCGGCCGGGTCAAGCTGGAGATCAAGGGCGTCGCGGCGCAGGCGCTGCTGCAGGTCCGGCTCGACAACGTGGCCGAGATCGTCGACCGGGTGCTGACCACCCTCGACCGGAACCCGGAGATCCTCCAGCACCTGGGACGCGGCCTGGAGTCCCTCGCGCGCGACGTCGGGTCCGGCACCGGCGAGGCGGTAGGCGAGGTCGGCCACGGCGCCCGGGGCGCCGTCGAGGACGTCGGGAAGGGCGCCGGACGCGCCGTCGAGGACGTCGGCGAGGGGGCCGGTGGCGCGGTCGACAAGGTCGGCGAGGGCGCCGGTGGTGCGGTCAAGGACGTCGGGAAGGGCGCCGGCGGTGCCGTCGAGGACGTGGGCAAGGGCACCGGACGCGCGGTCGAGGACGTCGGCGAAGGGGCCGGTGGCGCGGTCAAGGACGTGGGCAAGGGCACCGGCGGCGCGGTCGACAAGGTCGGCGAGGGCGCCGGCGGTGCGGTGAAGGACGTCGGCAAGGGCACGGGCGGTGCCGTCGACAAGGTCGGCGAGGGAGCGGGCGACGCCGCCGGCAGCGTCGGCGAGGGGGCCGGTGCCGCGGCCGAGAACGCGGGCAAGGGCGCGGGGAAGGCCGCCGAAGGAGCCGGCAAGGCCGCCGAGGGCGCGGGGAACGCGACCGCCGGCGCGGCGGGCACCGCCGACGACGCGGGGAGCAGCGGCGAAGACACCGAGAACACCGGCGAGGGGTCGGAGAACACCGGCGAGCACCCCGGCGAGGACGCCGCGCCGTCCGGCTCCGGCGACGGGTCGTCCGACCGGCGCCGCTCCGAAGAGCCCGCCCAGGACGCAGAGGACGGCAAGGACGCCGAGGACAGCGAGGGCGGCGAGGAGAGCGAGGACGGCAAGGACAGCGGGGAGGGCGCCAGCGACCTGCAGAGCGCGTTGCACGAGACGGAGGACTCCGTCCGCGAACTCGGTCGCGCCCTGCTCCGGATGGTCACCAGGTAGCCCGCCCGGTCAGCTCCCCGTGATGCGGCGGACAGCGTCCGCGTACCGGCGGACGGCCTGCGCCGGAAGCCGCCCGCCGGGGAGCTCGACCACGAACGCGCTCCGTCCGACGACCGTGTTCTCCCAGCCCGTGGCGCTTCCTGGGTAGACGGTAAGCGCGCGCAGCGGGAGGCCGACGTCGCGGGCGAAACGGTGCTGGACATCGCTCGGCCCCTGGGAGTCGTCGACCACCGCCAGATGCTGGTGGAACCAGATCGCCACGGTCGGCCGCACGCGACGGACGAGGCGCGCAGCCGCCGCCGACTCCGGCTCCGAGAGCGGCGCCGCACCGGAGTAGTGGGCCGATCCCGGGGCGTCGATCCGGCGCCAGCCTGCCGGGAAGTTGCGGTTGAGGTCCACGCCGTGCGCGTTGCCACGCGTCCGGGCCGCCATCCCGTCCGGGTTGAGCACGGGCACGACCCACAGGTCCGCGTGCGCCGGGCCCGGTCCGGCGGCCAGTGCGTCCGCCACCGCCACTCCGGCCGGCTCGTCGCCGTGCACGCAGCCGACGACGAGCACCCGCCGCGCCGCGTGCGGGTTCCCCAGCTCGACCGCCGAGATCGGACGTCCCTGGACGGACCTGCCCAGCACCACCGTCCGGTGGATCGAACCGCCGGCCGACGAGCCGCCGGCGTCCCCGCATGCGGCCAGCAAGACCGCCACGGCACCGAGAAGCGCACCGCGCCCGCGCAGGCCCGCCGCCCACCGCCCCACCACGCCCCCCCGATGCGCGCCATCCAGCCGGTCCCGGGGGAGTGACGGTCCAATGCCCCCTCAGCCGCCGCTGATTCACCGGGCGGCGGTGCTGCCGGACGGAGGACGGCGGGCCCGTGCTCCCGGTGGCCGGGAATGTCGGGCGCGGTGTCGGGCGGGCGCGGCTAGCGTTGCGCGATCCACTCTGAGAGGGGCTCGACATGGCGGAGGACGCAGGGCGCCGTTCCCTGGAGCAGCGGGTGGCCGACCTGGAGCGGATCGAGGCGATCAAGGCCCTCAAGCACCGGTACTGGAGCGCGTGCGACGCGAAGGACCCCGTGGCGTTCCGGGAGAGCTTCACCAAGGGGCCCGCGTCGATCGACTACGGTTCGCTCGGCACGTTCGAGGACGCCGACGCGCTCACGCGGGTGTTCAGCGAGATCGCGCTGCGGAAGGTCGACGGCGAGTACGCGGTGCTGGACATGCACCACGGCTTCCACCCCGTCATCACCGTGCTGGACGACTCCGCGGCGACAGGCACCTGGTCTCTGCGCTTCCGGCAGCTGAACCGGGTCGACAACACCGAACTGCTCATGGCCGCGGAGTACGACGACGAGTACGTGGTCGAGGGCGGGCGGTGGAAGATGGTGAAGTCGCACGTCCGGACGCTGTGGACGGTGCTGCGCCCGCTGCCCGAGGGCACCGTGGTGAACCAGGTGATGGGGCACTAGGCCCCGCTCGGGGCCGGGTTCGTGGAGAGCGCCCAGAAGGCGGCGTAGCGGCCGCCGCGGCGCAGCAACTCGTCATGGGCGCCCTCATCCGCGATCCGGCCGCCGTCCAGGAAGACGACGCGGTCGGCGCGGCGGACGGTCCGCATCCGGTGCGCCACCATCACCACCGTCCGGCCCGCGACGAGGCGTTCGATGCCGTCGTGGACGGCCGCCTCGTTCACCGGGTCCAGCGCGGACGTCACCTCGTCCAGCAGCACGATGGGCGCGTCCTTCAGCAGCGCCCGCGCGATCGACACGCGCTGGCGCTCGCCGCCCGACAGCAGCTCGCCGCCCTCGCCGACGTTCGCGGCCCAGCCGCCGGGCAGCCGCTCGACCACCTCGTCCAGCCGCGCCGCGCTCGCCGCCGCCCGCACCTCCGCGTCGCTCGCGTCCGGGCGGCCGAGGCGGACGTTCTCCTCGATCGTGCCGTCGAAGAGGTGGACGTCCTGGAACACGACGGCGATCCGGGCCATCAGCGCCTCGGTGCCGATGTCGCGGACGTCCGCGCCGCCGACGCGGACCGCGCCCGCGTCCACGTCGTAGAACCGCGCGATCAGATTCAGCAGGGTGCTCTTGCCCGCGCCCGACGGCCCGACCACGGCGAGCCGCCGTCCTTCCGGCACCGACAGCGACACATCGTCGATGACCGTCCGGTCGCCGTGCCGGAACGTGACGGACGCGAACTCCAGGCCGCCGTGCTCCGGCCGGACCGGGTCGCGGGGCTCCGGCAGCGGTTCGGTGCGCAGCACCGCGTCGAGGCGGGCCAGTTCGGACCGCGCGCCGCGCAGCCGGCCGCCGAGCTCCGACAGCGACAGCAGCGGGTCCGCGCAGCGGGCGGCGAGCACCAGGACCGCCAGGACGTCCGCCGCGCCGATGTCCCCGCCGAGCGCGAGGTAGGCGCCCAGGGCCAGCAGGACGGTGAAGAACGCCTGCACCGTGAGCGTCAGCCCGAGGATGCCGGGCAGCGCCGACAGCGTGGACCGCCGGGACGCGCGCTGGAGCCCGCGGAGCGAGTCGTCGAGCATCCCGAAGCGTTCGGCGGTCCGTCCGCCGGCCCGCAGCACCGGCTGGGCCTGCAGATACTCGACGACCCGCGCGGCGGCCTCGTGGTCGCGGTCGGCGCGCTCGGCGTCGGCGGCGGCCATCGCGCGTCCGGCCCGGACCTGGACCGCCGCCACGACCGGCGCGGCGAGCAGCGCGGCCAGGCCCATCCGCCAGTCGAAGGCGGACATCACGGCGACGATCGTCAGCGGCGTCACGCAGGCCGACACGAGCGGCGCCAGCAGGTGCGCGATCACGCTCATCGCCTGCAGGAGGCCGCGGCCGGCCAGGACGGACACCTCGCCGACGCGGCGCGGCCCGTACCAGCCGACGGGCAGCCGGGCCAGATGGTCGCCGAGCCGGTCGTACATGCCGTGCAGCAGCGTGGTCCCGACCCGGAAGCCCGACAGGTCGCTGACGTACCGCAGCACCCCGTACACCGCGACCGCGGCCCCGAACGCGATCAGCCAGGGCCGGGCGTCGCCGGGCGCGTCGCCGAAGAGCGCCCGGAGGACGGGGACCAGCAGCGCGTAGGACAGGCCCTCGAACACGGCGGTCGCCGTCATCAGCGCCACGGTGCGGCGCACCGGACGCGCGTACCGAGGGCCCAGCACGCGGAACAGCATCGGAATCATCACAGGTCGTCTCCTCGCGGGGCGCCGGGCCGGGCCGCGGTCTCGCCGTCGGCGGCCGCCAGGTGGGTGCGCCAGAACGCGGCGAACCTCCCGTCCCGCGCCAGCAACTCGGCGGGGGCGCCGCGCTCGGCGACCGCCCCGTCCTCCAGCATCACGATGGTGTCGGCGTCGGCGATCGTCTCCAGCCGGTGCGCGATGACGAGGACCGTCCGGTCGCCTCCCGGTGCCGTCAGGGCCCGCCGCACGGCCAGTTCGGTCTGCGGGTCGGCGAACGCGGTCGCCTCGTCGAGGACCAGGACGGGGGTGTCGGCGAGCAGCGCGCGGGCGATCGCGATCCGCTGCGCCTCGCCGCCCGACAGGCCGGCCTCCTCGCCGATCACCGTGTCGTAGCCGCGCGGCAACTCGAGGACGCGGTCGTGGACGTTCGCCCGCCGGGCGGCGCGGACGATGTCGTCCCTGCCCGCGTCCGGTACGGCGAGCGCGATGTTGTCGGCGACCGACGCGCGCAGCAGGCGCACGTCCTGGAAGACGAACGAGACCGTCCGGTAGAGGTCGCGTGCGGCGATGTCGCGCAGGTCGGCGCCGCCGAGCGCGACCGTGCCCCGGGTCGGGTCGAAGAACCGTGGCAGCAGCCGGACCAGCGTCGACTTCCCGCTGCCGGACGGCCCGACGACCGCGGTGACCGTGCCCGGTTCCAGCACCAGGTCGATGCCGCGCAGCACCTCGCGGTCGGGCCGGTAGCCGAAGCGGACGTCCCGCAACTCCACCCGGTGCCCTCGCGGCGCGACCGGGTTCGCGGGCTCGGGCAGCGGCGGCACCGCGAGCACCTCCCGGATCCGGCCGACCGCGCGACGGGCGCCCTGCAGGTCGTCGAAGCCGTGGAAGAGAGCGCCGACCGGAGCGGTCAGGGCCAGCCCGAGCAGCAGGAAGGGGAGCAGGTCCGCCGGCGCCATGTGGCCGCCGGTGATCAGGACCGCGCCGCCGGTCAGCACGGCGAGCAGCACGAACGGCGGCGACAGCACCAGCTGGATCGCGGCGGCGACGCCGGAGAGGGCGCGCACCATCCGGTAGAAGGCGGTGACGAACTCGTCCACGGCGGCGGTGAACCGCCGCAGGGCGCGGTCGCCGCCGCCGAACGCCTTGACGACCGCGATGCCCTGGACGAACTCGACGACGGAGTTCGCGATCCGGCCCATCGCCGCGTCGAACCCCCGCTGCTCGCGCAGCCGGCCCGGCGTCATCATCAGCGGGACCAGCGCCACCGCGAGCAGCACCGGGACCAGCGTGATCAGCGTGAGCCGCCAGTCGACGGCGAACAGGTAGGCCAGCGACACGAGCGGGACGACGAACGCGGAGGCGAGCTCGCCGGGGGCGTGGGCGATGAACGGGTGCACGGCGCTGACGTCGTCCCCGACGAGCTTCGCCAGCTCGCCGGTCCGGCGGCCGGACAGCCAGCCGATCGGGACGCGGCCCAGCCGCGCGGCCAGCCGCCGCCGGAACGCCAGCTGCACGCGGCCGTCGAGCAGGTGCCCGATCCCCGAGGACGCGGCCGTGCACAGCAGCCGGACGAGCAGCCCCGCCGCGCCCGCGACCACGGCCGTCCAGACGCGGCCGTGGTCGGCGGGGCCGGGCGCCAGGAGGGCGCGGCCCAGTTCGGCGACCGCCAGGAGCGGCGCCAGTCCCGCGACCGCGCCGACCACCTGGAGGACGACGACCGCGGCGAAGCTCCGGACGTGCGGGCGCAGCAGCCCGGCGGAGCCCGGGTCCGCCGCGGCACCGGCCTCGGACGTCGGCGCGGGCCGCGCCTCGGCGACGCCGGTGACGGTCATCGGCGCGCCTCCAGCCGGCTGCCCTGCGGCAGGGTGACGGCCATGATGCTGCTGGGGACGTCCAGCGCGATGCGGTGCCACCGCCCGCGCGGGACGATCGCGGCGGTCCCGGCGGGCAGCCGGACCACTTCCTCCTCCTGCCCCGGCTCCTCCGGACGCAGGTAGAGGCGGAACTTCCCGATGAGGCACGACACGACCTCCTCGGACTCGGGGTGGACCTCCCAGTGGCCGCCGTGGACGTCGGCGTCGGTCTTCGCGTGGAAGGCCGTCAGCCGCCAGCCGTCGTGGCCGGAGCACACGGTCCTCTTCTCGGCGTGGATCGTGCCGCCCTGGCGGAGGTGGAGCAGGGACGCGAACAGGTCGATCGGGGTGACGGGCATGCCGGGCCGTCCTTCCTGCGGTGAGATGCGGATGGGGGCGCCGGTCAGTCCATGGCGGCGGCCGGCTCGGGCCCGCCGGACCGTCCGGCCGGCGCGGGCGGGCCGCCGCGGCGCAGCACGGTGAGGGCGATGAGGACGGAGCCGAGCAGCAGCACCGCGCCGAGGGTGAAGCCGAGCGCGTACCCGTCGCTGAGCGACGCGCGCGTGACGGTGCCGCCGGTGCGGTCGTGCGCCGCGGTGCCGAGGGCGGCCAGCCCGAGCGAGGCGCCGATCTGGCGGACGCTGTTGAGCAGGCCGGACGCGGCGCCGGCCTCGTGCGGCGCGACGCCGGCGGTGGCGGTGGAGACGATCGGGGCGAGGCAGAGCCCGAACCCGACGCTGGCGACGATGGAGGGCCCGAGGACGTCGGTGAGGTAGGCGCCGTCGGCGTCGATCCGGCCGAACCAGGCGAACGCCGCCGCGGTCATGAGCCCGTCGGCGATCAGCAGGGTGCGGGCGGGGAGGCGGTAGCCGAGCTTGACGGCGAGGAAGGAGCCGGCGACCACGCCGAGCGCGAACGGCACGAACTCGAGCCCGGTCAGCGCGGGATCCGTCCCGAGGACCCGCTGCAGGTAGAGGGACATGAAGTAGAAGGACGACGACAGCGCCGCGCCGGTCAGCAGGTTGTAGGCGTTCGCGCCGGCGACGGAGCGGTTCGCGAGCAGCCCGAGCCGGATCAGCGGCTCCCGGGCGGTGGTCCGCTCGACGAGGACGAACGCGGCGAGCAGCGCGGCCGCGGCCGCCAGCGTCGTCACGGTCACCGCCGACGTCCAGGCGTGCCGGTCGGTGCGGACGACGCCGAACACCAGCAGGGTCATGCCCGCGGTGGCGAGGACCGCGCCGAGCACGTCGGGGCGGCCCCGGCGGGCGGGCGGCGGGTCGGCGGCGACGCCCCGCCAGGCCATGGCGAGCGCGGCGGCGGCCATCGGCACGTTCACGAACATCACCCAGCGCCAGCCGGCGTACTCGGTGAGCAGGCCGCCGATCAGGACGCCGAAGGCGCCGCCGGCGGCGTTCATCGCGCTCCAGATGCCGAAGGCGCGGACGCGGGCCCGGCCCGCGGGGAACGTGGCGGTCAGCAGCGCCAGCGCGGCCGGTGCCAGCGCGGCGGCGCCGACGCCCTGGGCGACGCGGGCGGCGACCAGGTGGCCGGGTTCCTGCGCGAGGCCGCCGAGGAGGGACGCGAGGCCGAACAGGCCGAGCCCGAGCCGCAGCACCCGCTTGCGGCCGTACCGGTCGGCGGCCTTGCCGCCCAGCAGGAGCAGCCCGCCGAACGTGAGGGCGTAGGCGTGGATCACCCAGGTCACGCCGACCGCGCCGAACCCGAGGCCGGACGCGATCCGCGGGAGCCCCACGTTCACGACCGACAGGTCCAGCGACACCATGAACTGCACGACGGCCACCGCGGCGAGCGTGAGCCCGGGCCGGGCGGCCGGTTCGGCGGCCGCCCGGGCACGGGGCGTTTTCCGGATCGTGTACATGCCGGAAATGGTGCTGTTCGTGCCGGTCGGCGGTCATCGTGCGGGGGAAGACTCCTTCGCCTGGCACCGCGGAAGCAGGCCCGGCCCGCCTACTACGCCGGGAGTAGCCGGCACTTACGCCGTCCAGCGGAGGATTTCCACGAAAACGGCCCATAACCTACCTGGATGAGGTTCCTGGACCGGAGGCGGCCGCTCGCCGAGGACGGCCTGCTCGCCGCGGCGATGGCCGTCCTGCTGACGGTCGTCATGCTCTACTCGCCGCGCGCGGGCGCGCTGGACGTCGCGGCGGGCGTCGCGGGGTCGCTCGTGCTCGTCGCCTGGCGGCGGGCGCCGCTGGTGGCGCTGCTCGGCAGCGCGGCGTTCATGCTCGTCGTCGCGGCCCGCACCCAGCCGGGCCCCGCGGCGGCCTACCCGGTCATGGTGGCGGTGTTCGCCGCGGTGCGGGCCGGTCACCGGGTCGCCGCGGCGCTGGTCAGTGCGGCGTTCCTCGGTATCGCCGTGGCGGTGAACCTGCCCGGCGCCGACGGGACCGGGGAGAACCTCCAGAGCGTCGCGCTGCTGGTCGGCTGGTTCGTGGCGGCCGGCGTCGCGGCGACCGTAATCCAGCACCGGCAGGCCTACCTGGAGGAGGCCGAGCAGCGCGCCGCCGAGGCCGAGCGCACCCGCGAGGAGGCGGCCCTCCGCCGCGCGGGGGAGGAGCGGCTCCGCATCGCCCGCGAGCTGCACGACTCCCTCACCCACAGCATCTCCGTCATCAAGGTCCAAGCCGGGGTGGCCGTCCACCTGGCGCACCGGCGCGGCGAGGACGTCCCGCCGGCGCTGCTGGCCATCCAGGAGGCCAGCGGCGACGCCATGCGCGAGCTGCGCGCCACCCTGGAGGTGCTGCGCGACTCCGACTCCGACGGCGGCGACGGCTCGGGCGGCGAGGCCGCGGCGTCCGGCCTCGACCGCCTCGACGACCTGGTCGAACGGGCCCGCTCCACCGGCCTGGACGCCACCGTCACGGTCTCCGGGACCCGCCGAGACCTGCCGTCCGAGGTGGACCGCGCCGCGTACCGGATCGTCCAGGAGGCGCTCACCAACGTCTCCCGGCACGCCGGCGGCGCGGCCGCCACGGTGTGCGTCGAGTACGCCGGCGACGCACTGGTCGTGCAGGTCGAGGACGACGGCAAGGCCGACCCGGACGCGCCGCCGGTGCCCGGCAAGGGACTGCTCGGCATGCGCGAGCGCGTCGCGGCGCTCGGCGGCCGGCTCCGCGCCGAACCCCGCGCCGAGGGCGGCTTCATCGTGCGCGCCGAGCTGCCCCTGGAGGGAGCAGCATGATCCGCGTGCTCCTCATGGACGACCAGGCGCTCATCCGCGGCGGCTTCCGCGCCCTGCTGGAGATCGAGGACGACATCGAGGTGGTCGCCGAGGCCGCCAACGGCGAGCAGGGCGTCGCGCTCGCCCGCGAGCACCGGCCCGACGTCGCCCTCGTCGACATCCAGATGCCGGTGATGGACGGCATCGAGGCGACCCGGCTGATCGCCGCCGACGAGCGGCTGGCCGGCGTCCACGTCGTCATCCTCACCAACTACGGCCTCGACGAGTACGTCTTCAACGCGCTGCGCGCCGGCGCCTGCGGCTTCATGGTCAAGGACACCGAGCCCGCCGACCTGCTGCAGGGCGTGCGGGTCGCCGCCCGGGGCGACGCGCTGCTGTCGCCCGCGATCACCCGCCGGCTGATCGCCGAGTACGTCGCGCGCCGTCCCGAGCCCGTCCCGCAGGCCCTCGACGTGCTGACCAACCGGGAGCGCGAGGTCGCCGCGCTGGTGGCCCGCGGGCTGTCCAACGACGAGATCGCCGCCCGGATGGTGATCAGCCCGACGACCGCGAAGACGCACGTCAGCCGGGCGATGACGAAGCTGCGGGCCAGGGACCGCGCCCAGCTCGTCGTGTTCGCCTACGAGTCCGGCCTCGTCACCCCCCGCCGCGCCTGACGGCGGGCGCCCGGGTCACCAGGGGATCGGGCCCTCCGCGCCGAAGAAGCCGCCGGTCGGTCCGTCCGCCCCGAGCGTGGCCAGCCGCACCAGCACCGCGGCGCCCTCCTCGACCGTGAGGACGCCGGTGTGGTCGTTGGCGTCCGTGGCGACGAAGCCGGGCGCGGCGGCGTTGACCAGGACGCCGTCCTTGCCCAGCTCGTTCGCGTACTGCACGGTCAGCGCGTTCAGCGCGCTCTTGGACGGCGAGTACGCCGCCGACGGCGGCAGCGCCGTCATCGGCCCGGCCGGGTCGCTGAAGATCGTCATCGACGCGGCGTGGCTGCTGACGTTGACGACGCGCGGCTCCGGCGACCGCCGCAGCAGCGGCAGCATGGCGTTGGTCACCGCGATCACCCCGAAGACGTTGGTCTCGAACACCGTCCGGACCATGTCGAGGTCGACGGTGCTCGGGATCTGGTCGTGGGCCTGGTCGGGCGCGACCTTCCCGGAGCCGCTGATGCCGGCGTTGTTGATCAGCACGTCGAGGCGGCCGAAGCGCTCCTCCACCTGCTCCGCCGCCGCCCGGACGGACGCCGCGTCGGTGACGTCCAGCGCGAGCGCGTGCACGTCGCCGCCCGGTTCGCGCAGCGCCGCGGCGGCCTCCTCGCCGCGCCGCGGGTCCCTGGCACCGACCAGGACCGTCATGCCCGCCGCCGCGAGCTGCGCGGCGGCCCCGCGTCCGATGCCCTTGTTCGCCCCGGTGACCAGCGCGACCTTCCGGTGTTCGCCCATGTCCCGCTCCCTGTCTCGGAAAGGGTGCGTCCTGCCCGGCACCCGTTGTCGGACCCGAGACGACACAGCCCGCCCGCCTGTGACATGCGGGGAGGAACGGGGTCAGTGTTCGTGCGCCTCTTCCAGGGACGCTCCCGCCATCCGCGCCGCGAGCACGCCGGCGAAGTTCGGGCACTCGAAGACGTTGTCGTGCGGGCAGGCCAGCCCGTGCGCGATCGCTTCGCGCGCCGCCTGCATCCGGGCGATCTGCTCGTCCAGTTCGGCGAGCTTGCCCCGCTGCAGCTCCCGCCAGTCGCCCCCGGACGTGCGGGCCCCGACGAGGGCCTTGATCTCGCGCAACGTGAAGCCGACGTCGCGCAGCAGCAGGATGAGACCGACCTGCTCCACCGCCGACGGCGGGTACCGCCGCTGCCCCGAGACCCGGGACGGCTCCGGCAGCAGGCCGACCTCCTCCCAGTAGCGCAGAGCGGAGGTGGCCACACCCGTCCGGTCCGCCACCTCGCCGATCGTCAGCCGCTCGTCCGCCATGGTGCCTCCGAGCGTACGCGAGGCCCGTGCCCCGCGATCACGAGGCGGCCTGGGCGCGGAGGCCGCGGACGAACAGGTCCAGGTGGCGGCGGGCGAGGGCCTCCTTCTCCTCGGGCGGCAGGGGACCGGGGAGCGGGCGGGCGATGCGGACCGCCATCATGCCGATGTCGGCGAACGTGACGTCCTCCGGCAGGCTGCCGGAGTCGTGCGCCGCCGCGACCAGGCCCTCCAGGAGGCGGAGGCTCTCCGCGCGCAGCGGCGCCAGTTCGGGATCGTCCTCGAGATCGACCCGGCCGAGCAGCGCCGGCAGCACCGCGGAGACGCGCAGCTCCAGCGTCCGCCGCAGGTAGCGGGCCAGCGCGTCGAACGGGTCGGCTTCTTGCTCGCAGGCGTCCCGGGCGGCCTCGACGGTGCCGGTCAGCGCGTCCAGCGCGACGGCGTGCAGCAGCGTGGCGCGGTCGGGGAAGCGGCGGTACAGCGTGCCGCTGCCGACCTCGGCGCGGCGGGCGACGTCGTCGAGCGGGACGTCGGGGCCGCGTTCGACGATCATGTCGCGCGCGGCCGCCAGGATCCGCTCCAGGTTGCGCCGCGCGTCGGCCCGCATCGGCCTGGCCATCGTCCACCTCCTCGCGTCGTAGGGACACGGTAGCAGCAAAGCGGGGAAAGTTTCCCCGCTTGCTCTTGCCGGTCCCGCGGCGGCGTGCCACAGTTAAGTGGAGAGATTTTCCCCGCTTCGTGGAGAGGAACGGTCATGACGGGCAGCAACCCCCAGGTCGGCCCCCAGCGGGGCGGCCTCGCCGCCACCGCCGCGATCGTGGTGGCGGGCGCGATCCTCACCGTGCTCGACGCGACGATCGTCAGCGTCGCGATCGGCGCCCTGGCGCGCGACCTCGCGGCGCCGCTGCCGGCCGTCCAGTGGGTGATGACCGGCTACGCGCTCGCGCTGGCCGCGGTCATCCCGCTCACCGGCTGGGCCGCCGGGCGGTTCGGCGGCAAGCGGGTGTGGATCGCGTCGCTCGCGCTCTTCACCGCCGGCTCGCTGCTGTGCGCCCTGGCCTGGTCGGCGCCCAGCCTGATCGCCTTCCGGGTCGTGCAGGGGCTCGGCGGCGGCATGGTCGCGCCGGTCGGGATGACGCTGGTGGCGCAGGCCGCCGGGCCGCGCCGGATGGGCCGGGCGATGAGCCTGGTCGGCGTCCCGATGATGCTGGGCCCCATGCTCGGCCCGGTCCTCGGCGGGCTGCTGGTCTCCGCCGCCGCCTGGCAGTGGATCTTCCTCGTCAACGTGCCGGCCGGGCTGGTCACCCTGCTGCTGTCGTGGCGGCTGCTCCAGGGCGCGCCGGGCGGACGGTCCGACCGCCTCGACGTCCCCGGCCTGCTGCTGCTCTCGTCCGGCCTGGTCGCGATCGTCTACGCGGTCTCCCGGCTGGCCGGCGACGGCGCGCTCTCCCTCGGGACGCTGGCGCCGGCGCTGTCCGGAGCCGTCCTGCTGGCGCTGTTCGCGGTGCACGCGCTGCGCGCCGGCCGGCCGCTCCTCGACCTGCGCCACCTCGCCGACCGGACGTTCGCCTCCGCAGCCGCGATCCAGGCCCTGCTCGGCGCCGTCCTGCAGGGTTCGATGCTGCTGCTGCCGCTGTACTACCAGCTCGTCCACCACGAGTCCGCGCTGGACACCGGGCTGCTGCTCGTTCCGCAGGGCGCCGGCGCCGCTCTCGCGCTGGCCGTCTCCGGACGGCTCGTGGACCGCGGCCTCGGCAAGCCGATCATCCTGACCGGGCTGCCGCTGCTGGCCGCCGGCCTCCTCGTCTACACCCAGGCGGGCGCCACCGCCGGCGCGCTCCCGGTGACCGCGGCGTTGCTGGTCATGGGGCTCGGCACCGGCTGCCTCATGGCGCCCGCCATGTCCATGGCGTACCGGCGCGTCGACCAGGCCGCGATCCCGCGCGCGACCGCGCTGCTGAACATCACGCAGCGGGTCGGCGGCGCGATCGGCACCGCGCTGTACGCCGTCGTCCTGCAGCACAACCTCGACACGACCGGGGTCGCCGCCGCGTTCGGCCGGACGTTCTGGTGGCCGCTCGGGCTCACCGCGCTCGCCGTCCTGCCGGCGCTGCTGCTGCCCCGCCACCAGGCCCCCGACCCCGCCCCCGCGCAGCCGCACGACAACGCCCCCAAGCCCGCGAACGCATGACCGGGCGCACCGCAACGGAAAGGAACAGCGCGATGAGCCGCCAGCAGATCCTCGACCTCGTCCACCGCTTCGCCGACGCCGAACTCAACGGCGACACGGCCGCCTACGAGCGGCTGCTCAGCCCCGACTTCACCGGCATCGGCCCCGTCGGGTTCGTCCTGGACGGACGGCAGTGGGCCGCCCGGCACGAGGACCTGACCAACCACGCCTTCGAGGTGCTCGACCCGCAGGTCCGCCTGTACGGGGACGCCGCGGTCGTCACCGCCGTCCAGCGGCAGCGCACCACCGCGCGCGGCCACGACGCGAGCGGCTCGTTCCGGCTGACGCTCGTCGCGGTCCGCGACGGCGACCGCTGGGCCATCGCGAACCTCCAGCTCAGCGGCCCTCTCCGGCCGCCGACGGCACCGCCGCCGTCCACCCCCGCCACCGCGGGCCCCGAGACGATCTCCCGCGACGAGCTCCGCACCGCCATCGACGCCGGAACCGCCGTCACCGTCGACGCGCTGCCGGCGCCCGCCTACGACCGCCGGCACCTCCCGTCGGCCCTCAACCTCACCGCCGAGGACGCGCCCGCGTCCGCCGGCGACGTCCTGCCCGACCGCGCCGCGCGGATCGTCGTGTACTCGACCGACACGTCCTGCACGCGGGGTCCCGACCTCGCCGCGGAGCTGAAGCGACTCGGCTACCGGAACGTCCGCCTCTACGCCGACGGCATCGAGGACTGGGTCGCGGCGGGCCTGCCGATCGAGGCCGGGGGAGGAGCGTAGGCCGCGGTCTAGGTGGACGGGTGGCGTGCCAGGAAGTCGAGGGCGAAGCCGAGGTCCATCGGGTCGGGCATCGGGTAGAGCGGACGCGCCGCCGCCAGGTCCCGGTGCATGCGGACGAACGAGGCGAAGTCCCGGGGATAGGCGCGCGCGTCGACTCCGGTGAAGGAACCGAGGGTGCGCGCCCGGGCGAGGACGTCCCGCCAGGCGGGGATCGGCGCCTGGCCCAGGGCGCGCACGCCGTTGGAGAACAGGGTCAGGCGGATCTCGTCGTAAGGCGCGGCCCCGTCCAGGTACTCCAGCAGGCGGCGGTTCGCCGGGTCGGTGTTGAACGCCAGCCAGTACGGGACGGAGCCGGTCCGCAGCGTCCACCAGGGCTCCATGAGCAGGAAGCAGGAGGCGAACAGCCGCGTGTCGGGGACGCCGCGCCGGCGGTACCAGTCGCGGTACAGGTCGGCGACGGCGGCGCTGAGCGCCTGCGGCTCCGAGAACGAGAGCCGGTGGGTGCGGAACTCGCCCAGGTCGTCCAGCAGGGCGGGGTCGAACCCCCACTCGGCCTCGGGGCTCTCGCCGTCCGGCGGCGGCGCCCGCCAGGCGCGGAACGGGGAGCCGTCCCGGGCCAGGAACCCGGCGACGCGGTCGCCTCCCTCATGGAACTCGGCCGCGCCGATGCCGCCGAACGCGCCGTGCTGGAACAGGTGGCGCTCCCCGGCGCGGGTGGTCGGCCAGCGCAGCCCGCAGTCCGACACGACGAGGGTCGCGTCCGGGGCGAGGCACTCCCGCAGGAACTCCCGGTACGCGGCGGGCAGCCGCCGGAACTTGACCCGGAAGTACGACATCCCGGCGATCATGAGCCGGTCCTGGTTCGGGTCGTGCATGTGGTGCAGGACCAGGTCCGGGCCGGCGTCGGCGAGGTCCTGGCCCGCCCGCCGCGACGCCCGCAGGCACGCGGCCGGGTCGTCGGGATGGCCGCCGCGGCGGCGGACCGGGATCAGGACGGTCTGCGGCAGCCACGGCGCGCCGACCGCCGCCGCGAGATGGATCATCGCGCCGTCCGCCGAGCCGATGAACGCGGCGGGGTAGCGCCGCCGCGGGTAGTGGGACACGATCCACTCCGCGAGGGCGTCCGAGCGGACCTCGCCGGTCCGGCCGGGCGCGACGGCCTCCGCCCAGCCGGACGCCGCGAACGCCCGCTCGGTGATCCGGCGCGGCAGCCGGTTCGCCGCCCCCAGCAGGACCGACATCGGCGCCTCCAGCGCCCCGGGAAGGATCCCGAGCAGCGGCGCGTCCCGGCCGTCCAGGAACCTCGCGAGGACGCGCAGCATCGCGGTCGCGGAGTCGAACCCGGCGACCTGCCGGCCCGGCGACGTCATCGCCCGTCCTCCCCGCCGCCCTCGGCGAGGGTCCGGATCGGCTCCGACCACGCGTCCGGGTACGGCCACACGAACGTGTGCGCCCCGGGGACCTCCAGGAACCGGCCGTCCGGCGCCGTCCGGGCCAGCTCGCGCGCCCAGCGCGCGGTGAGCAGGCGGTCCCGCCGGCCGCGCAGCACGAGGACGGGGAACGGCAGGTCGGCGAGCACGTCCTCGACATGGTCGTCGAGGTGCGCGCGGACGATGTGCCACAGCCGGCGCGGCCCGGCCCGCAGCCACTCGGGATGGTGCGAGCGGCCGAGCTCGCCGGGCTCGCGGCGGGCGTCCAGCCGCCAGTGCAGCAGCAGGCGGGGGACCGAGCGGGCGACCGGATCGACGGTCGGGCTCGCCAGCACCAGCGCGGCCGTCCGTCCTGGCCGGAGCGCGGCGGCGTGCGCGGCGACCTGGGTGCCGCTGCTGTGCCCGGCCACCACGACGGGCCCGAGCGCGGCGTCGTCCAGCCACGCCGCCATCGCCCGCCCGTACCCGGGGACGTCCAGTTCCTGCGGAGGGTCGCCGCTGCCCGCCAGGCCCGGCAGGTCCACCAGGTGCGCGCGGGTCCACTCGCCCAGTCGCGCCAGCGCCGGCATGAGGTAGTCGGACACCGCCATGCCTTGCACCACGACGACCTCGGGAACGCCCGGCACCGCACGTCCCACCGTCCGCGCCCGCATCCTGGCGCACGGCAGGCTCCGGTAGGTCACCTCGAATCGATCGGGCGCCTGCGGATGATTGATGTCCACCTTCGCCCCCTACCCGCACGCACCGCGGTCTCCCGGAATCAGCAGCGGCGCGTCCGGCCGCCCAGGGGCCCCGGGGACGAGTCGGTTTTCGCTGAGGGCGAGAGCCGCCCGGGCGGCGCCGGACGCTGCCATGATCGACGGGTCATGCCACCGACCTTCCCGGAGGGGCCATGCTCGGGGTGACGGACGACGACGTCGCGTGGGCCGACGACGGGACGCTCGGCGAGGTGTTCTGCCTGACCTTCGTCAGAGGGCTGGACGAGACCGAGGCGCTGTCGCGGCTGGGCGCCCTGCCGGACGAGCTGCGCCCGCGCACCCTCGACGAGGCCACCGAGGCGAGCGGCTCCTTCGCGGCGGGCTACCCGGACTTCGCGTTCGCTCTGGACCTGGGCGAATGGATGGTGCTGATCGAACCGGACGGCTTCCAGGGCTCGCTCACCGGGCCGCTGACGGCGCTGTCCCGGGGCACCGAGGCCGTCTCGGTCCAGCGGCACGATTACGCCGACCACGGTTTCTCCTACGCCGTCGACGGCACGCTGGTCACCGGATTCGAGCCCACCTGGCCCGACCAGCGCTGGGGCAGCGAGCCGGACCGGCTGCTCGGCCGGATGCGCGCGGTGGGCCTCGACCTGGACGCCGAGGACGACGACGACCACGTGCCGGGCGCCTACGTCCCCGCGCTCCTGCTGGCGGGACTGATCACCGGCGCCGTCCCGCACGCGGACGCCCTGGCCGGGGAGCTCCCGTCCGCCCCGGTCGAACCCTGGTTCGGCCCCGCTCCGGCCTCGCCCTCCCACGGCCCGTCCGACCCCGCGATGGTCGCGGCCCTCGACGCGGCTCCGCCACAGCTGCTCCGCGCGGTCGCCGCCCGCGAGACGATGCGCCTGGCCTCCGTCCTGGACCTGGACGGCACCCCGGGGCTCGCCGACGCGGTCGCCGCGGCCGAGCGCGGCGAACCGGTCACCGTCGCCCCCGGCTCCGACCTCGGCATGCACGTCCGGTCCTGGCTGACGCGCTCGCGTCAGGCGGGACGATCGCTCAACGACCCGTCCGCCCGCTCCAAGATGAGCGACGACGAGCGGACCGCCGCCCACATGCTGGGCTGGTTCGCGCAGGCGCTGAAGGCCGCGCTGTCGCCGGATCCGCACGCCGCCGCCCGCGCCGCGCTCCGCCCGCTCACGCAGGGGCCTCCCCTCCTCCGGGATCCCGCCGAGGAGGCCGCGATCCTGCAGACCCTCCGCGGCACCGCGACCTGACCGTGCCCGCTCAGGCCAGCGTCGAGAGCAGGCGGGCCAGGGGGACGGCCAGGTCGGGCCGGCTGGAGCGGGCGGTGTGCTCGCGGAGCCGGTCGAGGCAGTGCAGGTAGAGCGGCAGTAGTTCCCGCTGGAGCAGGTCGGCGGCCGCCGCGGTGTCGTCGATGCCGCCGGATCGCCACCGGCCGGCCGCCGTGACCAGGCCGCTGGACGGCTGCGGCGGATCGGCGTACCAGCGGGCGGCGTCGTCGTTGCGGCCGAGCAGGCCGGTCGCGGCGGTGTAGAGGAGGCGGACGGGGAACAGCACGGTCTTGGTGACGGTGCGGACGCCCTGCTCAGCGAGGCCCGCCGGGTGCTTGAGCGCGTGCACGTAGTCGGGCTCGGCGAACCGCTTCGCGGCGAAGGCGGCGCTGTCCAGAAGAAGTGCGTCCGCGTCCGGCCGCGCACAGCCGGAACGGCGGTCGGCGCCGTACAACAGGATGCCTGAGTCAAGGAGGTCGAGCCGGTCGGTCGCGGGGAACCGGCCGGCTTCGGAGCCGTCCGCCAGGCTCTCCCAGTCGCTCCAGAAGAGGGAGAGGCGTTCCGCCAGGGTGTGGTGAGGGGTGCCCGCGTAACGCTGGACCGTGTCCTGGCGGATCGCGTCGACGGCCGCCGCGGTGGCGGCGTCGGCGCGGTCGACGACGAGCGCCACGTCCACGTCGCTGACCAGGGGAGCGAACCCGCCGTGCGCGAGGCTGCCGATGGCGAAGGCCGCCGCGAGCCGCCCGTCGAGCCGTTCCCCGGCCCGGGCGAGCGCGGTCTCCACGATCTCCTGGCCGATGGGATCGGACATCTGCCGGCGCATGGGTCAGCGGTGGCCGTGCAGGACGGCGTGGTGGTCGGTTCCGTCCGTGCCGTCCGGGTCGGCGTGGACGGTGGCGGCGCGCAGCCGGAGCAGGCCGTGGATCAGGCGGTGCTCCGCCTCCACCGCCACCGCGTGCGCCTGCACCAGCGACAGGTCCGGGTCGAGCACGATGTCGGTCTCCGCGCGGAGCGTGTGGCCGACCCAGCGCATCCGGACGCCGCCGACGCGCCGGACGCCGTCCACCCGGGCCAGGATCCGCTCGGCGTCGGTGACCAGCACCGGATCCACCGCGTCCATCAGCCGGTGGTAGACCTCCCTGATCGCGTCGCGCAGCACGAAGCAGATGGCGACGGTGATGAGCAGGCCGACGACCGGGTCGGCGACGGGCAGGCCGAGGGCGGATCCGGCGGCGCCCGCCAGCACGGCGAGCGAGGTGAAGCCGTCGGTCCGCGCGTGCAGGCCGTCGGCGACCAGGGCGGCGGAGCCGATCTCGCGGCCGACCCTGATCCGGTACCGGGCCACCCACTCGTTGCCGAGGAACCCGGCGACGGCGGCGGCCGCGACCCAGCCGAGCGCCCGGACGTCCTGCGGGGCGACCAGCCGGCGGAACGCCGCGTAGCCGGCGAGGGCCGCGGAGACGGCGATGACCACGACGATCACCAGCCCCGCCAGGTCCTCGGCGCGGCCGTACCCGTAGGTGAACCGGCGCGTCGCGGCGCGCCTGCCGAGCAGGAACGCGATGCCGAGCGGGACCGCGGTCAGCGCGTCCGCGACGTTGTGCAGGGTGTCGCCGAGGAGCGCCACCGACCCCGACATCGCCACGATCGCGGCCTGGACGACCGCGGTGGCGGCGAGTACCGCCAGGGAGAGCCCGAGCACGCGCAGCCCGCGGCCGCTGGTCTCCAGCGCCTCGTCGGTCTTGTCGGCGGTGTCGTGACTGTGCGGGGCGATCAGGTGCTTGGTGCGGGAGAGGAAGGACGCGGCCCTCCCGCGCTCCCGCCCGTGCCCATGGTCGTGACCGTGTCCGTGGCCATGCCCGTGGCCGTGTCCATGTCCGTGACCTGGCGGGCGTCCGGGGTCCGTGGGGTGCGACATGGGCCTCCTCGGTTGCGAGCGAGCCGTCCGGCCAGTATATGTAGTCAGGTATGCACGCGGCTACATTGCAGGTGCGAGGTCCATGCAGGAGCATCCTTCGAGCGCGCAGATCGAGGCGGCCACGGCGGCGTTCCGGATGCTCGCCGACCCCACCCGGCTGCGGCTGATGTGGCTGCTCACCTCCGGCGAGTACGACGTCACGTCGCTCGCCGAGCGTCTCGAGGCGTCCCGTCCCCTCGTCTCCCAGCACCTGGCGAAGCTCCGGATGACCGGTCTGGTGCACACCCGGCGCGAGGGGCGCAGGGTCCTGTACCGGGCCCGCGACACCCACGTGCGGACGCTGATCACCGAGGCGTTCTTCCACGCCGGCCACGAGGTGACGGGCAAGCCCCGGCACGACGACTGATTCCGCCCGGCAAACCGGCCGGGACGGGCCCGGCTGCGGCGGATCGGCTCAGCCCGCGAGGGCGCCCGGTTCGGGGCCAGGGCGGCGCGGAGCGCTGACGGCCGCGTAGAGCAGCACCATGCCCAGGATCTGGGCGAGGTGGTACAGCGACGTCGGATCCAGCGCGACGCGATGGGCCACGTCCGGGTCGATGGCCTTGGCCGCCGCGGCCGCGCCGTCGGCGACGAGCGCGATGATCACCGGGCCGGCCAGCGGGTGGCGGCGGCGGGCTGCCCGCCCCCACAGGACGATGATGCTGAGCATCGTCAGGCTCTCGCAGGCCAGCAGCGCGTCGACGCCCGCGTGCCCGGTGGCCGCCAGCACCGCGTACGCCGCGATCCCGATCGACCGCAGGAGCCAGAACGTCCGCTGGTGGCGCGGCCCGAGCACTTCGGCGACGGTGGCGGCCAGCAGGTAGGACACCGCGATGACGACCATCGCGCTGATGACGGCCCAGCTCGGCCCTGTCCAGCGCGCCGAGTGCTTCACGACGCCGTGGTGGACGAAGCCGGCCAGCGCCGCGGCCCCCGCCCACCAGAAGGACGTGCGCCAGTGCCGGTGCGCGACGGGCGAGCGACCCAGCCGGACGGCGAGCACCACCACGACCAGCCCTAGCGCGAGGTCGCTGAGGGCGGGCGCGGGTTCGGCGAGCACACCTGAACGTTACCGACAAATCGCCCATCCGCCTCGTCCATGCGGCCCGCAGTCGCCGCCCCGGCCGGCGCGCCGGGCTCAGGCGCGGTAGGCCGGGAGGACGGTGCGGGGGATGGGGCCCTTGTTGCGCTGACCGCTCTGGCTCTCCTCCCAGGCGTGGGCGAGGACGCCGATGCTGCGGCTGAGGACGAACAGGCCGCGTGCCAGCGGCGCGGGGAACCCGAGCTCGGCGTAGATGATGGCGGTGGCCCCGTCGATGTTCATGGGGACGGGCTTGGCGCGGCCCTCGGCGAGCCGCGCCTCGATCGCCTTGCCGGCCCGCAGGTGGCGGCCGGGGACGGCGCCGTCCCGCACGGCGTCCTCGACCAGCGCGAGCAGCGGGTCGCGGCGCGGGTCGCGGGGGTGGAAGCGGTGGCCGAAGCCCGGCAGGTAGCGGGGCCCGTCCGCGATGGCCTCGCCGGCCGCCGTGCGCAGGTCGAGCCCGGCGTCCTCGCGCCGCAGCACGTCGTCCAGCAGCCGGACGCACTGCTCGCCGGCCCCGCCGTGCGCGTCGCCGAGCGTGTTGACGGCGCTGGCGACGGCGTTGTTCAGGCCGACGCCGCAGGTGGCGGCCATCCGGGCGATGGCGATGGACGGCGCCTGCGGGCCGTGGTCGACGGCCGCGACGAGCGCCGCCTCGAGCAGGGCGGCCTGCCGGGGCGCGGGGAGGTCGCCGCGCAGCATCAGCCAGATCACGGACGTGAGGCTCGTCGTGCCGATGAGGTCCTGGACGGGGCGGCCGCGCAGCTCGATGACGCCGGGTTCCATCCGGGAGACGGCGGTCGCCCACCAGTCCGCGACGGCGCCGGTCGGGTCGATGTCGGTCACGGGAGCCTCCTGCGCTGGGCGGTCGGTCATGGGGTGACGGCGTTCTCGGTCCGGCCGTTCCAGCGGTCCGCGAGGGCGGCGCGGTCGGCGTTCTGGTCGCCCAGCAGGGGCGGGGGCCCGGTGGGGCGGAGGGGTTCGCCGTCGTGCAGGACGCCGCTGCCGGTGACCTTGAGCACCCGTCCGGAGCCGTCGGGGAAGGGCATCTCGGTGAAGAAGCCGCGGTGCTCGAGCTGGTCGAGGCCGAGGGCCTGCGGGACGGTCACGACGCGGGCGGCCGGGACGCCGGCCGGGCTGAGAATCCGTTCCCATTCCCCGGCGGTGCGGCGGCCCAGGGCGCGGTTGAGCTCGCCGGTCAGCGCGTCGCGGTGCGCCTTGCGCTGCTCCCGGTCGGCGAAGCGCGGGTCGTCGAGCAGGTCGCGCCGGCCGACCAGGTCGCACAGCGTCTCGAACTGCCGCTGCCGGTTCGCGGCGATGTTGAGCGGGCCGTCGGCGGCCTGGAAGGTGCCGGACGGGGCGGCGGTGGCGTTCTGGGTGCCCATCGGCTCCGGCGGGACGCCGCTGACCAGGTAGTTCGAGACGGCCCAGCCCATCGCCGAGACGGCCGACTCCAGCATGGAGACGTCGAGGAACGTTCCCTTCCCGGTGCGGGCGCGGCCCGCGAGGGCGGCGGAGATGTGCAGCGCGGCGGTGAGGCCGCCGACGGTGTCGCAGACGGGGAAGCCGATCCGCAGCGGGGCGGTCTCCTCGGTGCCGGTGATGCTCATCATGCCGGAGAGGCCCTGGATGATCTGGTCGTAGGCGGGGGCCTGGCTCATGGGCCCCGTCTGGCCGAAGCCGGAGATGGCGCAGTAGACCAGCCCGGGGTTCAGCTCGCGCAGCCGCGGCCAGCCGAACCCGAGCCGGGCGAGGACGCCCGCGCGGAAGTTCTCCAGCAGCACGTCGGCGCCGCGGACCATGTCCTCGAAGGCGGTGCGGCCCGCGGCGTCCTTGAGGTCCAGCTCGACGGACTTCTTGCCGGCGTTCTGCGCCAGGAACGAGGCGCCGATCCCGGACCGGTTCAACTCGGCGTCCGGGCCGAGGTGCCGGGCGAGGTCGCCCTGCCCCGGCACCTCGATCTTGACGACCTCGGCGCCGAGCAGCATCAGCTGGTAGCTGCAGTACGGGCCGGCGAGGACGTTGGTGAGGTCGAGGACGCGTACACCGCTGAGCGGTCGCTCTGACATGCGCATGGCTCCTTCAGGTCACGCCGTGGGTCCGGGAGTGGGTCCGGCCGCGGGTCAGCGCGCGGGGCTGAGCGGGTGGTCGAAGCCGCGCTCCGACATCTCCGCGGCGACCTGGCGCAGGTCCGCGGCGTACTGCTCGACGACGTCGTCGGGGAAGCGGACCGTCGGGCCGCTGAGGGACAGGGCGGCGACGACGGTCCCGGACCGGCCGAGGACCGGGACGGCGACGGCGGACAGGCCGTCCTCGCGCTCCCCGTGGCTGACGGCCCAGCCGCGGTGCGCCGCCTCGTCGATCCATTCGCGCAGCCGCTTGACGTGGCCCTCTCCGTAGGGGGAGCTGACGGCGACGCGCCTGAGGAGGGAGTCGGGGGCGTCGCGCAGGAGGGCCTTGGACGAGGCGCCGGCCCAGAGCGGGAGCTCGTCGCCGACGTGGACGACGTGGCGGAGCGGCTGCGGGCTCTCCTGCTGGGCGACGCAGACGCGGTAGATGTCGCGGAGCATGTAGAGGTTGACGGTCTCGCGGCGGCGGGCGCCGAGGTCGCGCATGTGCTTGCGGGTCTCCGGGGGCAGCTCCCAGCTGCTGCGCGCGAGGTGGGCCCAGCGCCAGAGGCCGGGGCCGGGGAGGTAGCCGTTGGGCGCCGCCCACAGCAGGCCGTTCTGCTCCAGGGTCTGGACGAGCCGGATGACCGTGGTCTTCGCCAGCCCGGTCGCCTCGACGATCTCGCGGATCGAGATCACCGGGCGTTCCTCGCTGAGCAGCGACAGGATCTCGACGGCGCGCTGGACGCTGCGGACGCCCTGGGAATCGGCGGCGGGCTGGGCGTCGGCGGGCTGGGCGTCCGCGGCGGGCCGGGCGTCGGCGGCCGGTCCGGCGGCGGGCTTCTTGGCTGGGCTCACTGGTCCTCGATCTCCCCGATGTCGGCGGTAGGGTCCGGGAAACCCGGCGTGCTGCGCTCGGCCGCGGAGGGGGAGCGGGAGCCGGTGCGCGGCGCCGCGCCCGGTGCGGCCGGGGACGGCTCGTACGTTACACGCAGTCCACACAGTGGTCTAGTTGGACCGTCAGTCGGTATTTCTGGGCGGTTCTGGGAACTTTCTGCCGCGCTCTTCCCCTGGTGAGCCGCGTCACCTATAACTAACTCACTGGTTCGAACATTAGGTGCCGACCGGGGAGGTGGCAGTGCCGTGCGACCCGCCGTTCCGGGCGCTCTCCGGGCCCAACTTTCTCGCCGCCGACCCTTGTCAGCGCGCGGCGCCGCCCCGTACGTTGGCTCGAAGTCCACATGATGGCACTAATGGTCCGCTTGGTGGATCTGGAGGAACGGATGCTGGAAGCGCTGCTCGCGGCCGCCGCCGGGGACGAACCGGTGCAGGCCGCGGCGCTGGTCGCCGGCCGGTGGGAGCCGGCGGGTCCGCAGAGCGAACGCGTCGGACCGTACGTGCGCCGGCCGGTCAGCCGGGCTCCGGCCGCCGGCCCGGACGACGTCGAGGCGGTCCGCCGCCACGCCCGCGCCTTCGCCCGGACGGTGGCGCGCATGGCGCCCGCCTCCCGGGCCGAGATCCTGGAGAACGCCTCGCGCGCCGCCGCCGAGCACCGCGAGGGCCTCGCCCGGCTGCTGGCCCTCGAACTCGGCAAGCCGCTCAAGGACGGGCGCGGCGAGATCGACCGGGTCGCCGACACGTTCGCGGTGTGCGCCGCCGAGGCGCGGCGGATCGGGGGCGACACGCTCCCGGTCGCGGGGTGGGCGCGCGGCGCCGGCACCACCGCCTTCACCTACCGCGCGCCGGCGGGCGTGGCCCTGGCCATCACGCCGTTCAACGCCCCCGCGAACCTGCTCGCGCACAAGCTCGGCGCCTCGTTCGCGGCCGGCAACACCACCATCGTCAAGGCCCCGCCGCAGGCGCCCGCCGTGTCCACGGCGATCGTCGCGCTGCTGGTCGAGGCCGGGATGCCGTACGAGGCCGTCCAGCTGCTGCACGGGGACGGCTCCGTCGGCGCCGAGCTGTGCGCGGCGGACGAGGTCGCCGTCATCAGCTTCACCGGCGGCGCCGCGACCGGCAACGCGGTCGCCCGCGCGGCCGGGGCCAAGCGCCTCGTCCTGGAGCTGGGCGGCAACGCCGCGACGATCGTGTGCGAGGACGCCGACATCGCCGAAGCGGCCCGCGTGTGCGCGCGGACCGGCTACAGCAACTCCGGGCAGAGCTGCATCTCCGTCCAGCGCGTCTACGTCCAGCGTTCCCGCTACGAGGAGTTCCTCGAGGCGTTCACCGGCCAGGTCGCGAAGCTGACCGTGGGCGACCCGCTCGACCCGGGCACCGACGTCGGCGCGATGGTCGACGAGGACGCCGCCGAACGCGTCGTGCGGTGGAGCGCGGAGGCCGCCGAGGCCGGCGCCCGCGTGCTGCTCGGCGGCGAGCGCGACGGCGCCACCGCGATGCCCACGGTCGTCGCCGGCCCGCCCCCGACCTGCTCGGTCGTGAAGGACGAGGTGTTCGGCGCGCTCGTCGCCGTGCTGCCCTTCGACGACCTGGACCGGGTGATCGAGGAGTGCAACGAGAGCCGGTACGGGCTCCAGGCGGGCCTGTTCACCCGCGACATGGACCGGATCATCACCGCGTGGCGGGACCTGGAGGTCGGCGGGCTCGTCGTCAACGGGTCGTCCAACTTCCGGCTGGACCACGTGCCGTTCGGCGGCGTGAAGGACTCCGGCTTCGGGCGCGAGTCGCCCCGCTGCATGATCGACGACTACACCGTCGTCAAGACGATGATGCTGCGCGGGACCTCGCTGTGGGGTGCCGCGTGAGGGCGGCCGTCCTCGCCGCGCCGGACGAGGTCGCCGTGCTGGACGACCTGCCGGAGCCGTCCTGCGGGCCGCGGGACGTCGTCGTCGCCGTCCACGGGGTCGGGCTCTGCGGCTCCGACCTGGCCGTCGTCTCCGGCCACCGCCCGGTGCCCGCGCTGCCGTGGGTGCTCGGGCACGAGGCGTTCGGCGTCGTCGCCGCCGTGGGCGAGGACGTCACCGACCGGTTCCCCGGGCAGCGCGTCGTCGTCGAGCCGAACTACCCGTGCCTGGCGTGCCCCGCGTGCCGCACCGGCGCGACGGCGGGCTGCCCGAACCGCAGGGCCGCCGGCATCACCGACCCCGGGCTGCTCGCCGAGCGCGTCGCCGTTCCCGCCCGCTTCACCTGGCCCGTGCCCGGCTCCTGGGACGACGCCGACGCCGTGTGCGTCGAGCCGTTCACGGTGGCGCTCAACGCCGTCCGCATGAGCGGCCTGCGAGCGGGGGACGAGTGCCTGGTCGTCGGCGCCGGCTCGCAGGGGCTGCTGGTCTCGATGGCCGTGGCGCACGCCGGGGGAGTGCCCTTCGTCGTCGAGCCGCACGAAGGGCGCCGCGCGCTGGCCCGCGACCTCGGCGCGCGGGACGCCGCCCCCGGCACGGCCTGCCCCGTCGTGATCGAGACGTCCGGCGCGCCCGAGGCGTTCGAGGAGGCGCTGGAGCGCACCGCGCCCGGCGGCACCCTCATCGCCGTCGGGCAGAGCGCCCGGCCCGCCCGGCTCTCCACCTTCTCCCTCGTGCAGCGGCGCCTGACCGTGCGCGGCTGCCTCATCTACGACCACCCGGCCGACTTCCCCCGCACCATCGCGACGCTCGCCGCGCACGACCTGCGCCCCGGCCGGATCCTGCGCGAGCGCTTCGACCTCGCCGACGCGCCGAAGGCGTTCGCACGCGCGGCGGAGACCGCCGGCAAGACCTGGATCGGCATCGCCCGCGAGGAAACGAGCCCCCGCACCCCCCGAACCGAGGAGAGCCCTTCATGACCGTGGACGTCCAGCCCCAGAGCGACCCCGCCGTGTCGGTGTCCGCGGCGGAGGCGCTCGTCCGGCAGCTCGAGCGCTACGGCGTCGAGTACGTCTTCGGGACCTGCGGCCACACCAACATCGCCCTGCTCGACGCGCTGGGCCGCAGCCCGATCGAGTTCGTCATCGCCCGGCACGAGCAGGCCGCCGCGCACGCCGCCGACGGCTACGCCCGCGCGTCCGGGCGGCCCGGCGTGCTGCTCGTGCACGTCGGCCCCGGCATGATGAACGCCGTCACGGGCGTGGCGACCGCCGCGCTCGACTCCGTCCCGCTGGTCACCATCGCGGGGGACGTCCCGTCCTATTACCGGGGCCGGCACCCGCACCAGGAGGTCAACCTCCACAACGACGCGGACCAGACGGCGATCTACCGGCCGTTCGTCAAGCGCGCCTGGCACGTCCACCGCGCCGAGGACCTCGGGCGGTTCACCGAGCGCGCGTTCTGGACGGCCGCGTCGGGCCGTCCCGGCGCGGTGCTGCTGAACGTCCCGATGGACCTGTTCTCCCGGCCGGTCACGCCCGGGGACCACCCGCTGCCGGAGCACGACGCCGCCCCCGACCTGCCGGCCTCGACCGCCGAGCGGATCGCGGCGCGGCTCGCCGGGGCCGAGCGCCCGCTGATCTACCTCGGCGGCGGGCTGCGCGGCGAGGCGGGCCGACGCGCGCTGCTGTCGCTCGCCGAGCATCTCGACGTCCCGATCGTCCATTCGCTGATGGGCAAGGGCGCCGTCCCCGACGACCACCCGCTGCTGCTCGGCATGCCGGGCTTCTGGGGGCTGGAGACCACCAACGACTACGCGCGCAACGCCGACGTCGTCCTCGCGCTGGCGACGCGGTTCGCCGAGACCGACGCCAGCTCCTGGGACGAGCGCTACACCTGGAACCTCGGCGGCCCCGGCGCGCCGGAGACGCGGGGACGGCTCATCCAGATCGACATCGACGCCGCCGAGATCGGCCGGAACTACCCGGTGGAGATCGGCGCCGTCGCCGACGTGACCCTCGCCGTCCAGGCCATCGGCGAGGCGGTACGGGCCGTCCACCCCGACCCCGTCGACCGCCCCGGGCTGCGCGAACGGATCCGCGCCGCGCGCACCGAGCTGTTCGAGGGGAGCCGCGAACGCGGCCGGGCCGCCGACTTCCCGCTCCGCCCCGAACGCATCCTCGCCGACCTGCGCGAGGCGCTGCCCGCCGACGCGGTGCTGGTCACCGACGTCGGCTGGAACAAGAACGGCGTCGCGCAGTGCTACGAGCTGCCCGCCGAGGGCCGCTTCATCACGCCCGGCGGCGCGTCCACCATGGGCTTCGGCCCGGCGGCGGCGGTCGGCGTGCAGATCGGCGCGCCCGGCCGCGTCGTCGTCGCGCTCGTCGGCGACGGCGGGATGAGCGCGCAACTCCCCGCCGTCCCCATGGCCGTCGAGCAGGGCCTGCCGGTGATCTTCGTGGTGATGAACAACCGCGCCCACGGCACGATCGCCGACCTCCAGGCCGCGAACTTCGGCGCCAGCTACGGCTGCGAGTTCCGCGACCCCGAAGGCCGCCCCTACAGCCCCGACTTCGCCGCCTACGCCGAGGCGTGCGGAGCCGACGGACACCGCATCACCGCACCGGACGCCCTCGCGCCCGCGCTGCGCGCGGCCATCGCCGCGCGCCGCCCGGCCGTCCTGGACGTGCCGATGGTCAACGAGCCCGTGCCCACACCCGGGCACTGGAACATCAACGACATCTACCAGGGTGTCTTCCCCGGCGACAGCGGCCACCCCTCGCCGTCCGCCCCCTGAGCCGACCCCACCCACCCCGACATCCCCACCCACCGAGGTGAATCCATGCGCACCATCCCCCGACTCCGTGTCTCCGCCCTGGCCGCCGGAGTCCTCGCCGCGGGCCTGACCGCGGCCTGCGGCGCCCCCGGTGAGTCGAAGGACTCCGGCTCCGGCGGCAGCGGCCCCATCAAGATCGCCGTGGTCGACGCGCAGAGCGGGCAGCTCAGCTCGCTCGGCAAATGGGAGTACAAGGGCGCCAAGCTCGCCGTCGACGAATGGAACAAGGCCGGCGGCATCGCCGGCCGCACCATCAAGCTGGACGTCTTCGACGACCAGGGCGACCCGACCGTCGGCACCAACATCGCCCGCAAGATCGGCAGCCAGCACTACATCGCGATGATCGGCACCGCCGAGAGCGCCGTCACCATCGCCATGGCGCCGACCCTGCGCCAGGAGGAGATCCCGAACATCGCCTCGGGCCAGTCCAACGGGATGGTCGCGCTCAAGAGCCCGTTCCTGTTCCTCAACGGGCCCACGTCCACCACCTACGACGAGACCCTCGCCAAGTACGTCGTGGACACCAAGAAGATGAAGAAGATCGCGATGATCAGCAACAACGGCTCCTACGGGAAGGGGGAGCACGACGCGTTCCTCAAGGCGCTGACCGACCGCGGCGTCAAGCCCGTCGCCGACGAGGTCGTCACCACCGACCAGAAGGACTTCAGCGCCCAGCTCACCAAGATCCGGCAGAAGGCGCCGGAGGTGGTCTTCATCGGCTCGGAGGAGGTCGAGTCCGGCCTCATCGTCAAGCAGGCCCGCGACCTCGGCATCGACGCGCCGTTCGCCGGCGCCGCCCCGCAGGGCACCCCCGTGTACCGCGACACCGCGGGCGTGAAGAACGTCGAGGGCACCATCGTCAGCTCGCCCTACCTCAGCAACGAGGTCAGCGACGCGTCCAAGAAGTTCGCCGCCGCCTACAAGGCCGCCTACGGCGAGGACGCCGAACTGCACGGCGCGAAGGCCTACGACGGCACGTCGATCCTGCTCACCGCGCTGAAGAACAGCAACGTCGCGACGGGGAAGAAGCTGGCCGACGCGATCCGCGCCGTGCAGTACCAGGGGCTGCTCGGCGACTTCCGCTACGACGAGACCGGGGTCGGGATCAAGGCGACCTCCATCGGGATCATGAAGAACGGGACGGTCGTCAAGGCCGACGGCTGACGGCGGACCACCCGGACGACCGAGGGCGGCCGGGCCCGCGGGCCCGGCCGCCCCGCCCGCGTGCCCGCCGGCTCCGACGCCGGGCGCGCAGAAAGAGAACCAAGCAGGTCTTCCGGCAGACACAGATATGCGGACAGAGCCTC